>NZ_JANEWI010000017.1:0-92472 GCF_028069775.1 Citrobacter sp. Igbk 17
CTATATATATCGTTCAGAATTTAATTAATGATAGTGTTTTGATAGAAAAACGTACAAATGATATCGCTATCTTCTATTATTTTAGGCAGGTGAGTTTTATTGCATTGCTTTTTGTATCATTGACAGCGTATAAAGCGACTTCCACCGTTATTGAGACTAAAGAAAGAGAACCATGTTACATCATTATAGCATTGCTGATTATGCTGGCAATTGCATTCCTTTCGCATAACTTATCCAGTTATAATACTGATGTCACAATTGAAATTACCAGTCTCAAAGCTGACAATAAAACGGTGCACTGGCATATTGGCTACATATATTCACTGATTATCGCATGGGGAACGGTCTTATTGTATCTGGCAGTGAAAACCAAACTGCACAGTATCTTATGGAAAAGCATCGCGTTACTGTGTTGCTCTGCAATCCTGACGAATGTTCTGCTGTTAAGTCTGGATGAATATAGTATGTATATTTGGTATGTCAGTAGGGGTATCGAAGTTATCAGCACCTTATGTATCATATCAATATTAATGTACAACACGTTCATTATTCTTAAGAGAGAGACGGATTCAGCAATCAAAGATGCTATGACTAAGATATATAACCGTAAATTATTCTATAAGGCACTGAAGTCATCTTTAGTAAAAGGTGCTGTTTGTATAATGATACTGGATATAGATAAATTCAAACGCATCAATGATACTTATGGCCATCAGGAAGGCGATCGTGTTATAAAGAGCATTGTTGATATTGTTAATAAATCGATCAGGGACTCCGATATTTTTGCGAGAATTGGTGGGGAAGAGTTTGGGATACTGATTAAGTGTAAAGATAAAGCTGAAGTAATGTTTGTTGCGGAAAGAATAAGAAAAAATGTTGAAACTGAAACAGCGGTACCCAATATATATGGTTTGAAAGAGAAAATGACTATCAGTATTGGTGTATATTGTAGTATATCTGATGATTATTCTGCTGATAAAGTCGTATCATATGCTGATGCTGCGCTGTATGAAGCGAAAAACTCAGGTAGAAATAAAGTGGTTTACTATAACAGCTAGAATAATATTAAGCGTTATTGCGTGTCATGACGTTTAAAAAAGTGTGCAGCCAGTACGATCAGAATTGTAATTGCGTTCACTCTGCGTATCCCCCCACATTAAGCCAATTGATATGTTGGGGGACCGTTGAGAATGAATGTACAAAATCATCCCAGGACCTGAGATCCCCGGCGGCGGCGCAGACTGTTCCATGAGTAGATCGCGTTGAATAACACAACACCCGCGGTGACGCAGAAGACGGCACGGAAGCCATAATTTGCCGATATAGCAGCTCCCATTAACGGCCCAGTCACGTTGCCGATATCACGAAATGACTGGTTGTAACTAAAGATGCGCCCGGCGATTTGGTTGGTTGAGTTATACACCAGCAAGGTCTGTACGGCAGGCAGCAATGCACCATCAGCGGCACCCAGTAAAAAGCGCAGCACGCCTAGCTGCCAGGGTGTCTGGACGAATGACATTGGGATCAACAACAGTACGGAGATAACCAATGCCACGATCAGGATCTTCTCCGGACCAATCCTGTCGCCCAATTTGCCGAGCCTTGGTGCGCTGATTAAGGCCGCAACGCCGGGTACAGAGGCAATCATCCCGCTGATAAACGCGATATTACTGACATTGCCCGCAAGCTCCCGTACATACAGCGTCAGGATTGGCGCAATGGAGCCGGTTGCAACCTGAATTATCAGGGTAGTGACAAACAAGCTCAGCACCAGCTTTGGATTCTTTAACGACGTCACGACTTCGCGAACGTGCAGCATCTCTTTCTTACTCACTGGCTGGAAGCGTTCACGGATAAAAAAGAGTGTCAGAATAAAACAGATCAACAGCACCAGGGCTGTGATGAAAAATACGGGGCGCAGACCATACTGATCGGCGAGTAACCCGCCCGCCAATGGCCCAAGTAAAGCACCGCTGACGCCGCCAGTGGAAAGTGTCCCCAACGCCCAGCCGCTTTTATTGCGTGGCACCTGGGTTGCGATCAGTGCGTTGGCATTAGGAATAAATCCACCGAGCAAACCCAGCAGGGCGCGCAGGATCAAGAACTGCCAGATATTTTGCGCCAGCCCCATCAGCAGCATGACGATGGCCATGCCCAGTGCCGAGCGTAAGAGCATAATTTTCCGGCCTTTACGGTCGGCCAGCCCACCCCAGAAAGGCGAGGCAATCGCTGAAAACAGGAAAGTGATGCTGAATACCAGCCCTGACCACATATTCAGGGCGCTGTGACCCGTCACGCCAAGACTCTCGACGTAAAGGGGTAAAAATGGCATGACCAGGCTAAATGCTGCACCGGTTAAAAAACAGCCCAGCCAGGCAACGGTAAGGTTGCGTTTCCAGTTTATGGGAGCATCAGAGGGTGACATAGCGATCCGCAGTGTGATGCGCTGTTTGCGCTATCGATTAAATATAAATAAGCAGGCTAATTATGCGCCTGGTTGATAGTTGCTGCAATGCGGATAGCAGTTAAACCTAAAAGGGGAGAGAAGGTGTTGCAGTCCACAGGACTGCAACAAAGACTCAGTACAAAGAGGGGGAGCCTTCAGGACGTGTCTTAAAGCGGCGATGTAGCCACATGTATTGCTCGGGGGCCATCATGATGCATTTTTCAACGATTTTGTTCATCCAGGCCGCCGTTGTTTCAGCATTGTCCAGCGGTGGTGAACACTCCGGTGGCAGCATAATCAATTGATACCCCTTGCCGTCAGGTTTACGGCGGGGAACAAATGGCACCAGACAGGCATTCGACATTCGTGACAGCATCCAGGTTCCGGACGTCGTTGCAGCCTGTTCAACGGCGAACAAAGGCACAAATACACTGGCGCGAGGGCCGTAGTCGTGATCCGGCGCGTACCAGACCACTTCACCTTTTTTCAACGCTTTAATCATCCCTTTCAGGTCTTTACGATCGAGCATTGATTTATTGGAGCGCATACGCCCCCAGGTTTGTAGCCAGTCGAGCAGCGGATTGTCGTTAGGACGATACACACCAATTCCCGGCTCTTGTAAGCCAAACTGGCGTGCGCCCAACTCGAGCGTCAAAAAGTGCAGACCAACTAACAGGATCCCACGCTTTTGTGCCTGAACGTCCCGGATATGCTCCATTCCGATAACTTCAGTCCAGCGTGATATTCGCCTGTCAGACCAAAACCAGGCCATGCCGGTTTCCATTACGCCCATACCGACAGACTCAAAGTTCTTTACCATCATCTGCTGGCGTTCCTGCTCGCTCATTTGCGGGAAGCACAGTTCCAGATTGCGGGAAACAATCTTTGCCCGACGTTTCATCAAACGCAATGCCAGACGGCCTAGTGCACATCCCAATTTATAGAGCACTGGGTAGGGTAACTGCACGATTAACCAAAGGATGCCAATACCCAGCCAGGTTAACCAATAACGCGGATGCAGTAGTGCAGCCGAAAACTTGGGTAAATTCGTCATGTCTATCCTGTCTTCTAACGACCAATTCCCTGTATTGTCGCATTTTTTTGCGCGTATCTAAAATTTACGACGGGAGAACGGTGATTAAACCATCAATTGTTGTTGCGTTTTTATCGTGAAGTATGAAATGTAGCGTAAAATGTGTGGATGTAAATTGGCGATGTTTGCTTTATCATGCCGGCCGATTTTCATTTTTACTGATTGCAGGATACGTACACCATGCCAGTGTTACACAACCGCATTTCGAATGACGCGCTCAAAGCTAAAATGCTGGCGGAATCTGAGCCGCGTACGACGATTTCATTCTATAAATATTTTACCATCGCTGATCCTCAGCAAACGCGTGATGCACTGTATCAACTGTTCACTACACTGAATGTGTTTGGCCGCGTATATCTTGCACGGGAAGGCATTAACGCACAAATCAGTGTACCGCAAAGTCACGTTGATGCGTTTCGCCAACAGTTATACGCATTTGATCCTGCATTATCCGGGTTGCGTCTCAATATTGCATTAGATGATGACGGCAAATCATTCTGGGTTCTGCGCATGAAGGTCCGTGAGCGAATTGTCGCGGATGGCATTGATGATTCTGATTTTGACGCCAGCAACGTGGGTGATTATCTGAAAGCTGCTGAAGTGAATGCTATGCTGGACGATCCGGATGCGGTGTTTATTGATATGCGCAACCACTACGAATATGAAGTGGGTCACTTCGAAAATGCACTGGAGATCCCGGCAGACACCTTCCGCGATCAGCTGCCGAAAGCGGTAGAAATGATGCAGGAGCATAAGGATAAAAAAATCGTTATGTATTGTACTGGGGGGATTCGTTGTGAGAAAGCCAGTGCATGGATGAAACATAATGGATTTAGCAAAGTCTGGCACATCGAAGGCGGCATTATTGAGTATGCCCGCAAAGCGCGCGAGCAGGGGTTGCCTGTGCGTTTTATCGGCAAAAATTTTGTTTTCGATGAACGCATGGGGGAGAGGATCTCTGACGATGTGATTTCGCATTGTCACCAGTGCGGTACTGCATGTGACAGCCATACTAATTGCAAAAACGATGGCTGCCATCTGTTGTTTATTCAGTGTCCAGCCTGTGCGCAAAAGTATAAAGGCTGCTGTAGCGAACTGTGTTGTGAAGAGAGCGAACTGCCAGAAGAAGAGCAGCGTCGTCGTCGCGCCGGGCGTGAGAACGGCAATAAGATCTTTAATAAATCGCGGGGGCGTTTAAATACTAAGCTCGGTATTCCCGATCCTGCGCAATAACACGATGCCGGATGGTGGCAAAAGCCTCATCCGGCATCAATAGGACGTTATTTCTGCTGTACGCCTTCCACCGAGATAATTAATTCAACTTCCTGAGAAGCGGGACCGAGATCGGTGGTAATGTTGAAATCCTTCAGCTTTATTTTCCCTTGAGCTTCAAAACCGGCGCGTGTGCCACCCCATGGATCGCCACCCTGACCCATCAGCTTCGCGTCCAATGTTACCGGTTTGGTGACACCGTTCAGGGTCAGGTTACCGGTGATATCCAAATCGTTGCCCTCTTTCTTCACGCTGGTGGACGTAAAGGTGGCCTGCGGGAACTTGCTCACATTGAGGAATTCTGCACTACGCAGGTGTTTGTCACGCTCGGCATGATTGGTATCAACACTGTTGGTGTTGATGGTGACATTGACTTTATCGGCAGCCGGATTTTTCTCGTCAAAGGTAAATGTACCGTCGAAATCTTTAAATGTGCCGTACAGCCAGCTGTATCCCAGATGCTGAATGCGGAAATTAACAAAGGCATGCTGTCCCTCTTTGTCAATTTTGTAATCCGCCGCGATGGCAGAGCCGGTCGTGAATAATAAAGAGGCGAGTGTGAGTCCCAGCAGGTTTTTTTTCATTTTAAGCTCCATAGTCAGATGACGATTTTCCCAACATGCGATTAAGGGTATCGTCGTTATCGATAAAGTGATGTTTCAGGGCCATTAGCCCATGCAGAAGTGATAAAACCACCACGGTCCAGGCGAGCCATAAGTGCACGTTACCGGCGATGTCGGCTTGTACGCCTGCGTTGGCAAACGTGGCGGGAACATCGAACCAACCAAATACGCTTATTGCTTTACCGTCTGCGGTAGAGATCAGATAGCCGCTGATGACAATAGAAAAAAGCAGGGTATATAGCGTGAGGTGGCCCAATGCCGCCGCAATGCGGGTTAGACGGGAATAGCTTTTCAGCGCGGCAGGGGGAGGGGAAACAACCCGCCAGACAATGCGGACAACCAGTCCCATCATCAGCAACACACCGATACTTTTATGCAGTTCAGGCGCCTGGTGATACCAACCATCGTAATAACTGAGTGTTACCATCCATAAACCCAGAGCAAACATGCCATAGACGGCAATAGCGACCAGCCAGTGTAATGCGGCAGACACCACGCCATAGCGCTGTGGACTATTATTGAATTGCATAAACACACCGTTAGATATTTTAGAATTGAATGAAAATGGCGTGTAAAAGACATTAATGCAACTAATAAATAACAATGGTGATGATATTTATTCTTATTTCAATAAAGTTGATTAATTAAAGGCGCAATCATCAAATCGTTAGTGTGAGTGAACAAGGAGAAGAGCTTGGAAACAAGGAGGGATGAGAATTATGTTATTCAGTTTATTGCAATGAAATTAAGTAATTATCAGTTTTTGTCAATTAATGTCAGCGCATATCGATTAGAAGAACATAATATATATGACGTCCATAATCGCCAGCAGCGACCATAAAATAATGTAGAGCATGAAATGCTCGCGAATATTATTAACCAGATAGTGAAAGATGCGGCGCATCAATGTTTTTCCTGTCATTAAAAATGGCCTCACCAACGAGGCCATTGATCAATTATCGCTTAAAACGGGACAGCCTGAATGGCGTCAGGTCAAAGGCTGACGGTTTACCCTGGGCAAAATCAGTCGCAATTTCGCCCAGTACGGAAGCAAACTTAAAACCGTGTCCGCTGAGTCCGGTAATCACCAGCGTGTTGTCATGGTCTGGCAACGTATCGATAATGAAGTCTTCATCTGGCGAGTTATCGTAAGTACAGGATGCGCCATGCAGACAACAGCCAATGCCAGGCAAAATAGCGCGCAGGAATGGGAAAGCCTCAGAACCATCGCTGGCGACAGCGGCAAACGGTTTACGTTCTTCAGGTGAATGAATGACCTGTCCGCCGTTATGTTTGCCAATTTTTAACTCGTCATTCTCAGCCGGAAAACCGTAGTATTGATCGCCATTTGGCAGTTCGCCGGTAAATGCCGGGAATTTGTTTTTGACACTGTAGCGCCCGTCAGCCTGATACCATGCGAACACCTTACGCACCGGTTGTATCGGCAGTTCAGGCAGTAATGCCTTGACCCAGGTGCCAGCGCTGACGACGGCTTTTTTCGCGTGGTAGTCACCATCGGCTGTTGCAACCGTTACGCCATCATCGTGGTGATGGATCGCCGTGACGGGGCATTTAAACAGCTGTGCACAACCCGCCTCTTCAGCCAGGCGAATCCAGGTTTTAATGGCTAACTCACTGCGTAAAAAACCGGATTCGGCTTCAAACAGCCCGATATAGTTTTCAGGCACGCGAATTTCTGGCCAGCGAGCCATGATGGCTGCTGCATCCAGCTGTTCGACATTGAGCTGCCACTGTTTGGCACTTTGCGCCACGGTCGCTAAGAAGGTTGAATCTGCTGGGCCCAGGTTGATAACGCCAGAGCGAACAAAAACAGGCTCTTCATTTTGTGCGGAAAGTTCATCCCACAATGTTTGCGCACGTAGCACCAGTGGAACGTATTTTTCACCTTCGCCATACGCATGACGAATTAATCGTGTATCGCCGTGATGGCTGCCCTGTTGATGCGGTGGCATATGCGCATCGATCATCAAAACGTTGAGACCAGCGCGAGTGGCGTAGTATCCGGCTGCGGCGCCCACGGAACCGCTGCCAATAATGATTAAGTCGTATTTCATCCGCTTCTCTCTGCAATCGCGATAGCATACGTTAAATAATTCGAGTTGCAGGACAAAACGCCCTGGCGGTTTTGAACAGCGCTTACGCTGGCCCCAAAGGGGCGAGGCCAAAGGCCGAGTAAAGCCAACGCACATGCAACTTGAAGTAAGACAGGTATAGCAGGGTAAATAACTGAACCGGAATATTCAACCTGCAAATAAGAAAGGCACCGCGAAGGTGCCTTTTGATGGTGTGATGTATCAGGTTTAATGTCGCTGATACTCATTTACCTGGTAATCGCCAGATTCAATTTTGGCGATTCCGGCTTCTAATATCGAAATAAATTGCCTGGCAACATCAGTGGTTAACCAGAGCGTTTGACCGACTTCAGTCCCATCCGGGTCCGGACGATTCGGGGTCTGGTAGTGCAAACGCAGCATCAGCGCATCGTAGCTATCAACAGTGCTGATGTCCCACCCTACAAGCGGATGAGTCTGAATGACTTCATTATTCTTTTCCATCATGCCCCCTAATTCGTGTTACTAGACAACGGTTTTCGAGGTTCAATGCGTTTTTTTCTGAAGCAACTTCAGTATATCAATAAATAAGGGTATTCATTGAAAATTTAAAGAGGGCGGCGCATAAATTTTTTGTTTTCAGTGTTATCTGACTAATAAAACAACATGTTATTCATTTTTTTTTAGCATGTTGTGCAATTATTTTGGTGATTTGATTAAAAGATAATCAAGGTGTTTAATATAAATTATCTGCCAGCGTGGTGAATGCAAGATTGATTTAAAGGATTCACGTATAAAAAAGCCGGGGCGACCCGGCAAAAAAACATCACTGCATATCATTTTTTATTCGTTGATGAACCAGTCATCCGCGCTTTCCCAGGTTTCCTGTAGGATTTCGCTGATGCGTTCTTTGTCCTCTTTTGATGCGCCAATAACCGACAGATTGTTGGCCCCGGCATAACGAACGGTAACGTTACCTTCGTTATCCGGAAAATGATGATGAATACGGCGGGAGAGTTCACCTGCCAGCGCGTCGATAGCACCGGCTGGTAAAGGTGAAGTTTTGGCAATAGTGACTTCAATACGCATAATAGCCCCCTGTTGGATGTACTGGTTATTTATACAGTTAACTGCGCCAGTTGACAACAGTGGGCTACACTTTTTTAGCGTTTTACTGACCAGCGTACGGTTTCACCGCCAAGGAATGGTACCAGCGTGTCATTTTCCAGTGCGATGCTCTCCGGGACCTGATGTTCAATTTTCTCCAGTTCAATGAAGGTATCATTGACTGGCAGGCCGTAGAACTGTGGACCGTTCAGCGAGCAGAAGGCTTCAAAATGAGTCAGGGCATTCATCTCTTCAAACACGGTAGCATAGCTGCCCAGCGCGGTCGGCGCATTAAAGCAGCCCGCACAGCCGCAACTGGACTCTTTACGATGACGCGCATGCGGTGCGGAGTCGGTGCCAAGGAATGCACGACTGAATCCGCTGGCAACCAGTTCGCGCAGCGCCTGCTGGTGAACATTACGTTTGAGTATCGGCAGACAGTACAGATGCGGACGAATTCCGCCGACCAGCATATGGTTGCGGTTAAACATTAAATGCTGCGGTGTGATGGTTGCGGCAAGAAGCTCGTTGCCCTCGCGAACGTACTCGGCGGCATCTTTGGTCGTGATATGTTCAAACACCACTTTTAGCGCGGTTAAACGCTGACGTAAGGGGTCCATCACCGTTTCGATAAAACGTGCTTCGCGATCGAAAATATCGATATCAGCATGCGTTACTTCACCATGCACCAACAGTGGCATCCCCAATTTTTCCATGCGCTCCAGTACCGGCATAATGGCATCGACTGAGGTTACACCGTGTGTAGAGTTGGTTGTTGCATTGGCGGGATACAGTTTAGCGGCGGTGAAGACACCTTCGTTGAATCCACGCTCAAGTTCATTAGGATCCAGCGTGTCCGTTAAGTAGCAGGTCATTAATGGCGTAAAGTTATGTCCGGCGGGTACAGCGTCCAGAATGCGCTGGCGGTACGCAATGGCCGCGTCAACGGTAGTGACCGGCGGAGCGAGGTTTGGCATAACAATCGCGCGACCATAAGTTTCACTGGTATAAGGCACGACAGTTTTCAACATGTCGCCATCGCGAAGGTGAAGGTGCCAGTCGTCTGGGCGGCGGATCTTTAAAACCTGGGATGGTGCAGTCATCAATATGCTCCGGCTGAGGATAGTCTTTTTTGCCGGAAACAAAGGATAAGCGGAAACGTTTTCGTTTGCACGAAAAAAAAGGGCGCATTCGCGCCCTGTTGTTGATTAATCGGTAAACGGGATAATGATTTCGCCCGGTTTAACCTCAATCCCTTTCGCCAGTTTTTTCGCTAACGCTTCGCCTTTGCTGCTGTCTTCACGCAGAATATAGGCCGGTTGCTGGTTAAAGTAATTGCGCAGCGACTGATTTAAGTAGGGCATCAGAGTTTGCAGTACAGATTGCATTTTCTCTGGTGTGACGGTCGCGTCGACCACTTCCATTTCTTGCAGATAAATCGCGCCTTTTTCTTTATTGAAGACTGGCAATGCTTTTAACTTCAATTTCATGGTCGCTTTCTGGCTACCAAAAAGGGAATTCATATCCAGATTGGCATCGCCTGTCAGCGTCACTTTATTCGGCTCTTCGCGACCAATCTGGCTGGCGAGGTTGGTCAGTACGATGTGGGCTTCAGCAACGCCAGGCAGACCAATATCTTTCGAGAAGTCGTTATGCTTAGCCAGTGCCTGATTAATCTCTTGCTCGCTAACCGTGTATTGTGTGAGTTGATTACAACCAACCAACAGGCCGCTGACAATCAGTGCAGCAGCAAAAAAAATCTTTTTCATGGGGTTCCTCAACATGATGCTTGTGGCGTAATCGTGACACAAAGCAGCATCAAGCACCAGCGACCCGGACACCAGCAGAAAAAACTGAAATTGAGTCCGGGACGTCTGGTCAGCTATCAGGCATCAGGTTCCAGCATGCCGCGTGACGGGCGTTTATGGCTAAACTGCCAGCCCAGCGCGAGGAAGGTGATAAAGCCGATAATGCCGAGCATCATCCACGGGAGTTCTGGCTGTGACAATGCTTTACCCATGTCAAACAGCCAGCCGCCACCGATATAACCGATGGCACCGCCGATGGCTAACCCGAGGCGGCTAAAGCCCATGTAGCTGCCCCGTGCGCGCGCATTTGCCAACGACGCGCTCAGCGTCTCGCGTGCCGGTTCCGCAATGATAGAACCGATATAGAAGGTGCAAATCAGGGTGAAAAGCTGCTGTAAATTTCCGACCAGACCGATGGGCATCATGCTAAGAGACATGATCAGCAGGCCTGCCATCAGCCGATGCTCAAGACGAAAACGTTTCTCACTCCAGCGGGCGATAGGGTAGAGCAGCGTTAAAGAGAGACACGCTTCGATGGCATACATCCATTTCACGGCGGCCGGCGAACCGGCAATGTCATTAACCATAATCGGCAGCATCAACATAACCTGTACCGCCAACATGTAATACCCCGCCAGCGTCAGGACATAGGTGACAAATCGTTTGTCATGCATCACATGGCTCATGCCTTCGCGCACGGGAATTTTCACGGTGGACAGCTTCCATGCCGGAAGCAGCCAGGCGTTAAACGCAGCGCACAAAACGAACA
Source organism: Citrobacter sp. Igbk 17 (assembly GCF_028069775.1). Taxonomy (NCBI): domain Bacteria; kingdom Pseudomonadati; phylum Pseudomonadota; class Gammaproteobacteria; order Enterobacterales; family Enterobacteriaceae; genus Citrobacter; species Citrobacter sp. Igbk 17. Next base: position 11,191 of record NZ_JANEWI010000017.1, read on the forward strand.
AGATCGCACCCGTAGCGCAGACCAGACGGAAATCGTACTGTAACAGCCAACTGCCGAGTAATGCGCCAACAACGGCACCGGCACTGTCCTGCATCATCAGGATGGAGAAAAAGCGCCCGCGCTTTTCCGGGCGGATCAGTTTGACCACCAGTGCCGAACGGGGCGGGTCGAATAATGTACCGCCTAAGCCGGAGAGGAAACAGGAAAACCACAATAGCCAGGGTTCGTGCGCAATCCCCATCGTGGCGAACCCGGCGGCACGCATCAACATGCCGGTCACAATCATAGGCTTGGCACCAAAGCGGTCAGCAATTGCGCCGCCAAAAATCCCCAGACCTTGCTGAATAAATTGGCGCAATCCAAGTGCGATACCGACCATCACGGCGGCCCAGCCCATTTGGTCGACGAAACGGATAGAGATCAGTGGGAAAACGACAAAGAAACCCAGCACGACCAGCATATTATCGATGAGCAGGAAATATTTACCCAGGTTCCTTGCCTGCGAGACTTGCGACATTTCCCCTCCAGGGAAAAAACTCGTCACTCGGTGGAGAGTTTAAAAGATAAGCACCTTCTATTCTGCGGTGTCGTTTGCGCTTTTCCCACCCTTGGCGGGACAATATTTTTTTATCAAAAGTCAGTCTTGATAGAGAGTTTTCATCAAAATGTGTGAATAATTCAAAAAATGGCATTTTGCTCTTTTCACAGGGTGTATTTGCACAGGTATAGTAATGCGAATTGCGTATTGAAGACGTTACGGGAAGGAGTAGGTATAGAATGTTTGGCTATCGCAGTAACGTGCCAAAAGTGCGCTTAACCACGGACCGCCTGGTCGTGCGTTTGGTGCATGAGCGTGATGCCTGGCGTCTGGCAGATTATTACGCAGAGAATCGTCATTTCTTAAAACCCTGGGAACCTATCCGCGATGAAAGCCACTGCTATCCCTCTGGCTGGCAGGCGCGTCTGAGCATGATCTCTGAATTCCATAAACAAGGCACGGCCTGGTATTTCGCGCTGCTCGATCCGGATGAAAAAGAAATTATCGGCGTTGCGAACTTCTCGAACGTGGTGCGCGGATCTTTCCACGCCTGTTATCTCGGTTATTCCATTGCGCAGAAGTGGCAAGGGCAGGGGCTGATGTACGAAGCCCTGACCGCCGCTATTCGTTATGTGCAGCGGACGCAACATATTCACCGCATTATGGCGAACTACATGCCACACAATAAGCGTAGCGGCGATTTGCTGGCGCGACTCGGCTTTGAGAAAGAAGGGTATGCAAAAGACTATCTGCTGATTGATGGGCAGTGGCGCGATCATGTGCTGACGGCGTTGACAACATCAGAATGGACCCCCGGTCGCTAAGTTTCAGGCGCGCGGCCTGAATAATGGAGAAGACGATGAAATACGAATTAACCGCCACTGAAGCCCGTGTGATTGGCTGCTTATTAGAAAAACAGGTTACTACACCGGAACAATATCCCCTTTCCGTGAATGGTGTGGTGACCGCGTGTAATCAAAAAACCAACCGTGAACCGGTGATGAATCTGTCGGAAGCCGACGTGCAGGACCAGCTTGATAACCTGGTAAAAAGGCATTTTCTGCGGACGGTGAGCGGCTTTGGTAATCGCGTGACCAAATACGAACAGCGGTTCTGTAATTCAGAGTTTGGCAATCTTAAGTTTAGCGCGGGTGAAGTGGCATTGATCACCACGCTGTTACTCCGTGGCGCTCAGACACCGGGTGAATTGCGTAGCCGCGCATCCCGAATGTATGAGTTCAGCGATATGGCGGAAGTGGAGTCGACGCTGGAGAAACTGGCTACCCGGGAAGATGGCCCTTATGTAGTCCGCCTGGCGCGTGAACCTGGAAAGCGAGAAAGTCGTTATATGCACCTGTTTTGTGGCGAGGTTGATGAGTCACTCGCTGCGGCAGATGAGCCGCATGCGGCGTCTGGAGATTTGCAGGCGCGCGTTGAAGCGCTGGAAACCGAAGTGGCAGAATTGAAACAGCGGCTCGATTCGTTATTGGCACACCTGGGAGACTAACGTGGGAAAATTGCGTATTGGCGTGGTCGGGTTAGGGGGCATCGCGCAAAAGGCATGGTTGCCTGTGTTGGGTGCATCTGCAGACTGGACGCTGCAGGGTGCATGGTCGCCCTCGCGGGAAAAAGCGCTGCGTATTTGTGAAACCTGGCGAATGCCATACGTTGATTCCGTACAGAATTTAGCGGCAACCTGCGATGCCGTTTTCGTTCATTCCAGTACTGCCACCCACTACGCTGTAGTGAGTGAGTTGCTGAATGCCGGCGTTCATGTTTGCGTGGACAAGCCGCTGGCAGAAAATCTGCGCGAAGCTGAACAACTGGTGGAGCTGGCGGCGCGGAAAAAACTGACGCTAATGGTTGGGTTTAATCGTCGCTTTGCGCCGCTGTATCAGGATCTAAAGGCGCAGTTGCGTAATGCGGCGTCTGTTCGTATGGACAAGCACCGTACGGATAGCGTCGGGCCGCACGATCTGCGTTTTACGTTGCTGGATGATTATCTGCACGTGGTAGACACCGCGCTGTGGCTGGCAGGAGGACAGGTTCAACTTAATGGCGGCACGCTGTTAACAAATGACACCGGTGAGATGCTTTATGCTGAACATCATTTTTCTGCCGACCAGCTACAGATAACCACCAGCATGCACCGCCGTGCAGGTAGCCAGCGCGAGTGTATCCAGGCCGTGACGGAAGGGGGCTTGATTGATGTGACGGATATGCGGGAATGGCGCGAGGAACGCGGGCAGGGTGTGGTACATAAACCCATTGCAGGATGGCAAACGACGTTAGAACAACGTGGGTTTGCCGGATGCGCACGTCATTTTATAGCCTGCGTACAAAATCAGACGGTTCCTGAGACGGCGGGCGAGCAGGCGATTCTGGCGCAGCGTGTGGTTGAAAAACTGTGGCGGGAGGCGATGGAGGAATAACCCCCTGTAACATCTGGCGGTAGTAATTCACGCTAATCCAGGTACTATATGCCCACTCAAAAAACACCTCTTTTCAAGCTATAGACCAGTTTGTCGGCCTGATAAGACGCTCTAGCGTCGGCATCAGGCTCTGCGACATCACCGGATGAGGGCTCAACGCCTTCTCCGGCCAATGGACTGGCTATGCGGGGTTCTGCCTCAGAGTCTGGAATACAACATAGATGAATTTATTAAAATCGCTGGCAGCCGTCAGCTCGATGACGATGTTCTCACGTGTGCTGGGTTTTGCGCGTGACGCGATTGTCGCCAGAATCTTTGGCGCAGGGATGGCGACCGACGCCTTTTTTGTGGCATTCAAACTGCCTAACCTGCTGCGCCGCATTTTTGCTGAGGGCGCGTTCTCTCAGGCGTTCGTACCGATTCTTGCCGAATACAAAAGTAAGCAGGGCGAAGACGCCACCCGCGTGTTTGTCGCCTATGTTTCTGGTCTATTGACGCTGGCGCTGGCCGTCGTCACGGTGGCCGGGATGCTTGCTGCGCCGTGGGTGATAATGGTCACCGCGCCAGGGTTTGCTGATACTGCCGATAAGTTCACACTGACCACCCAACTGCTGCGAATAACCTTTCCTTATATTTTGCTGATTTCGCTGGCCTCACTGGCAGGTGCAATCCTTAACACATGGAATCGCTTCTCTATTCCCGCGTTTGCGCCGACGTTTCTGAATATCAGCATGATTGGTTTCGCGCTGTTTGCCGCGCCTTATTTCCATCCGCCGGTGCTGGCGCTGGCGTGGGCTGTCACCGTGGGCGGTGTGCTGCAATTGGTTTATCAGCTTCCGCATTTGAAGAAAATTGGCATGCTGGTACTGCCGCGTGTCAACTTCCGCGATGAAGGTGCGATGCGCGTCGTGAAGCAAATGGGGCCGGCGATCCTTGGGGTTTCCGTCAGCCAGGTTTCAATGATTATTAACACGATTTTTGCCTCGTTTCTGGCCTCCGGCTCAGTGTCATGGATGTACTATGCCGACCGTCTGATGGAGTTTCCCTCCGGTGTTTTGGGGGTGGCGCTGGGGACAATCCTGCTGCCGTCACTGTCCAAAAGTTTTTCCAGCGGTAATCATGATGAGTATTGTCGCCTGATGGACTGGGGGCTGCGCCTGTGTTTTCTGCTGGCGTTACCCAGTGCCGTGGCGTTGGGTATCCTGGCGAAACCGCTGACGGTGTCGCTGTTCCAGTATGGAAAATTTACCGCGTTTGATGCGGCGATGACCCAGCGTGCGCTGGTGGCGTATTCGGTCGGTCTGATTGGCATTATCATCGTGAAAGTATTGGCGCCTGGTTTTTACTCGCGTCAGGATATTAAAACGCCGGTAAAAATTGCCATTGTGACGCTGATTCTGACCCAGGTGATGAACCTGGCGTTTATCGGGCCGTTGAAGCATGCCGGACTGTCGTTGTCGATCGGTTTGGCAGCGTGTCTGAATGCTTCACTGCTCTACTGGCAACTGCGCAAACAGAAAATATTCACCCCACAGGCAGGCTGGGCCTGGTTCCTGACGCGTCTGGTGATTTCAGTGCTGGTGATGTCTGCTGCGCTGGTAGGGATGCTTTACATGATGCCGGACTGGTCACAAGGGACAATGGTGTGGCGTGTGATGCGTTTGCTGGCGGTGGTGGTCGTGGGAATCGTGGCCTACTTCGCCGCTCTTGCTGCGCTGGGCTTTAAAGTGAAAGAGTTCGTTCGCCGGACGGCGTAATGGACATCCTATGCCGGATGGCGGTACCACGCCGCATCCGGCCAGCAGAATAGCGTTGCCTGATAAGCACAATGCCATCAGGCAATGATCAAATAGAGAATTTTTTCCCGCCGCGATGTGCCGCAGATGTGTGGCCGTTCGCGCCATACAGCGTCGGCTCCTGGTGCGGTTTCAGCACTTGAATTGCCTGTTGATTGCGTTCGATTTGCCCTTCCAGCAGCCAACCATTGTGCTGGTTGAGATCGCGCAAATGCTGTGTCTTCTTCGTGATTGTCTGCCAGCGCTCGGCAATCTCATCGTTGGCGCTGCGCGTGGCGTCATTCTCCAGGCGGCGCTGCTGTTCCAGATAATCGAGGGTGGCCAGCAAAGAACTTTTTTCTTCTGTAATTCGCTGTAGCTGGCTACCGTTGATCTGCCCTGCAGAAAGCTGATGCTGCTCAGCATCCATCACCGTTTTTAGGTCATTGAGGACGGTCGTCATCTGATCAAGTATTTCTGACAAACGAGTCATACTTTATTTACTCTGTAGGTAGCTCTGTGCCTCGCGGATCAGCGAGTCGGCAATTTTTCCGGTATCCATTTTCAGCTCGCCGTTGCGGATCGCGGTTTTCAGCGCTTCGACACGTTCCATATTGATGTCATTGGTGCCGGGCTGCATCAATTTGGCCTGAGCGTCACTCAGCATTACGCTGGTGCTGTTTGTCGTCGCTGTTTTTTCCTTCCGCGCTTTTTGTACCGGCGAGTCGCTGGTTTCGCGTGGCTGGACAGTGCTTACTGGCTTCAATGGTGAGGTACGATCAATACTCATTTTTTCTATCCTCATCGAGGGGTTACGCTATAGCGGCCCGCTTTAATCATTGGTTGATTATCTATCGGCACTCGCTAAAAAATCTTTAACCTATTATAGGTTAATAAGAATATTCCCATCAGAATCGACGATTCCACTCACCACCTGACCAGAAATCATCCGCACTCGGGCGTTTTGCGCGACGGCTGCATTGTTGAGCGCTTTCCCTTCGGCATTGACCCGAAAGCCGTCTCCGTTGGCGATAACCATCACGCGTTGACCCGCTTTTATCCGCCACGCCTGGCGCAACATTGTGAGCTGGATTGGCTGACCGGGAACCAGGTCGCGCAGGCTCACGGCATCTTGAACCTGGTTAATGTCCAGTACGGCGCGTGGCGGCAGTTGATCCAGACGACCACGTTTTAGCGTTACGCTGGCCGCGTTCAGTGCGCTTCCGCGGGCAACAGGGGTCGCTGCGACAACATAGTTGCCGGTGGCTTGCACAGTGACCTGCAGATAGCGTTTTTCATTGGCGCAGCGGGCCAGCACATTCACGTTACCCCACAGTTTCGCACTGCCGGACACGCTCAGCGCAGGCTGATCGCAGCTGGGCTGCAAGTTTGGCGGCGTACGGACAGTGACGACCACCTCATCGCTAAACCCGGCCAGGCGCTGGGAAAACCACGCGGTTAACTGCGAATTCAGGTCTTGTGCCAGCGTCATAGGGCTGAACAGCAGTGCTGCCACGACTATTCCACGTTTAAACGTTTGCATCAAAACCTCGCGCTTTTTCAGGTAGTGGCAGGATTCTACCTGTGTGACGCAGTCATCAACGCAACAAATAGCGACGCATTTTGCGTTTATTCCGGCGATAACGCGCGCGTGATGGGATTTAAGCTGTCGGCTGAATTTTGTCATTTGCGGAGGAGATATGCTCGATAAGCTCGATGCCGCCTTACGTTTTCAACAGGAAGCGCTGAATTTGCGCGCCCAACGCCAGGAAATATTAGCGGCCAACATTGCCAATGCCGACACGCCGGGGTATCAGGCGCGCGACCTGGATTTCGCCAGTGAATTAAAAAAAGTCATGGTGCGAGGGCGGGAAGAAACAGGCGGTGTTTCGTTGACGCTGACCTCTGCACAACACATTCCTGCCCAGACTGTCTCGGCTCCTTCGACGGAGTTGCTCTATCGCATTCCTGACCAGCCGTCTCTGGATGGCAACACGGTGGATATGGACAGGGAGCGTACGCAGTTTGCGGATAACAGCCTGAAGTACCAGATGGGGCTTACCGCGTTAGGTGGGCAAATCAAGGGCATGATGAACGTGCTGCAAGGAGGGAACTAACCCGTGGCGTTGCTCAATATTTTTGATATCGCAGGTTCTGCGCTGACGGCTCAGTCTCAGCGTCTGAACGTGGCTGCCAGCAACATGGCGAACGCCGATAGCGTGACCGGACCTGATGGTCAGCCGTATCGCGCAAAGCAGGTTGTTTTTCAGGTTGATGCAGCACCAGGCGCAGCAACCGGTGGCGTAAAAGTTGCTGACGTCATTGAAAGTCAGGCGCCGGACAAGCTGGTTTATGAACCGGGCAATCCGCTGGCGGATGCGAATGGCTACGTAAAAATGCCGAATGTCGACGTGGTTGGCGAGATGGTTAACACCATGTCTGCTTCACGCAGTTATCAGGCAAACGTTGAAGTGCTCAATACCGTGAAAAGCTTGATGCTTAAAACGCTGACGCTGGGCCAGTAAAGGAGGCGCATATGTCCGTTGCTGTAAAAATGAATGACCCGAGTACGTCGGGTGTTAATGCTGCCACTGGCAACAGTTCGCTGACAGGGAGCAACGCGGCTGATCTGCAAAGCAGCTTTTTGACGCTTCTGGTTGCGCAGTTAAAAAACCAGGACCCGACCAACCCGCTGCAAAACAATGAGTTGACTACCCAGTTAGCGCAAATCAGTACCGTAAGCGGCATTGAAAAATTGAATACCACGCTGGGATCGATCTCCGGACAGATCGATAGCAGCCAGTCGTTGCAGGCCAGTACTCTGATTGGCCATGGCGTCATGATCCCGGGGACCACCATTCTGACCGGTAAGGGTGCGGAAGAAGGGGCAACGACGACCACGACACCGTTTGGCGTTGAGCTGCAGCAACCGGCAGATAAGGTTACCGCAACCATTACCGATAAAGACGGCAAGGTGGTACGCACCATCGATATTGGCGGGTTGAAAGCGGGTGTGCATACCTTTACCTGGGACGGCACGATGACGGACGGCACGGATGCGCCGAGCGGTTCGTATAACGTCTCGATTGCGGCCAGTAATGGCGGAACGCAGCTTGTGGCGCAGCCTCTACAGTTTGCGCTGGTGCAGGGTGTTATCCGCAGTAACGGCGGTAACACGCTGGATCTGGGCACCTATGGAACCACCACCCTCGACGAAGTACGGCAGATAATCTAAGCCTTCACACTTATCAGGAGTAAGTCATGGCCTTTTCACAAGCGGTCAGCGGTCTGAACGCTGCAGCGACCAACCTCGATGTCATTGGTAACAACATCGCCAACTCCGCCACCTACGGTTTTAAATCCGGTACGGCATCCTTTGCCGATATGTTCGCCGGTTCTAAAGTGGGTCTGGGCGTTAAAGTTGCGGGTATTACCCAGGACTTTACCGATGGAACCACCACCAACACTGGACGTGGGCTGGATGTGGCTATCAGCCAGAACGGTTTTTTCCGTATGGTTGACAGCAATGGTTCCGTTTTCTTCAGCCGTAACGGTCAGTTCAAACTCGATGAAAACCGCAACATCGTAAACATGCAGGGACTGAAACTGACGGGCTATCCGGCAACCGGTACGCCGCCGACCGTTCAGCAGGGTGCGAACCCGGGGCCGATCACGATCCCCAATACATTGATGGCGGCACAGGCAACCAGCAAGGCCTCAATGCAGATCAACCTGAACTCATCGGATAAAATAATTCCGGCAACGACAAAGTTCGATCCGAAAGATGCTGACAGCTATAACAAAAAAGGTCCTGTCACCGTTTATGACAGCCTGGGTAATGCCCACGAAGTTAACGCCTATTTTGTAAAACAGCCTGATAACAAATGGGCTGTCTATACCATTGATAGCAGCGATCCTAAGGCCGCTGTGCCAACCGCACCGACGTCCACGCTGGAATTTGATACCAATGGGGCGTTAATCGGCGGCGGTACATTCGATATCACTACCGCCGCGCTCAATGGCGCACCGGCCGTCACTTTCGCAATGAGTTTCCAGAACTCCATGCAGCAGAACACTGGGGCAAACAACATTGTTGCCACTAACCAGGACGGCTACAAACCAGGCGATCTGGTGAGCTACCAAATTAACAATGACGGTACCGTAGTCGGTAACTACTCCAACGAACAGAAACAGGTTCTGGGACAGATCGTGCTGGCAAACTTTGCCAACAACGAAGGTCTGGCGTCTCAGGGTGATAATGTCTGGGCAGCAACTCAGGCCTCCGGTGTGGCGCTGCTGGGTACCGCAGGTACGGGTAACTTCGGCAAGCTGACCAACGGTGCGTTGGAAGCCTCTAACGTGGATTTGAGTAAAGAACTGGTGAATATGATCGTCGCTCAGCGTAACTATCAGTCGAATGCGCAGACCATCAAAACCCAGGATCAGATCCTTAACACACTGGTCAACCTGCGCTAAGCGCCTGACGGGATGGCTTAATGGATCACGCAATATATACCGCCATGGGCGCGGCCAGTCAGACGTTGAATCAACAAGCGGTGACGGCCAGCAACCTGGCAAATGCCTCCACACCGGGTTTTCGTGCTCAGCTCAACGCGCTGCGTGCGGTTCCCGTAGAAGGGCTTTCACTACCGACGCGTACGCTGGTAGTTGCTTCCACGCCTGGGGCCGATATGACGCCAGGCCAGATGGATTATACCTCCCGTCCGCTGGATGTGGCCTTGCAGCAGGATGGCTGGTTAGCTGTGCAGACCGCTGATGGCAGCGAAGGATACACCCGCAATGGCGCTATTCAGGTGAGTCCAACCGGTGAGCTGACTATTCAGGGACATCCGGTGATCGGCGAAGCTGGGCCGATAGCGGTACCGGAAGGGTCGGAAGTGACTATCGCCGCTGACGGAACGATTTCGGCGCTCAACCCAGGCGATCCCGCAAATACGGTGGCGCCAGTAGGACGTCTGAAGCTGGTTAAAGCGACGGGAAGTGAAGTGCAACGTGGTGATGACGGGATGTTCCGTCTGAATGCGGCAGCGCAGGCTACCCGCGGGCCGACACTGCAAGCCGACCCCAGCATCCGCGTGATGTCGGGCGTACTGGAAGGCAGTAACGTCAAACCCGTTGCGGCGATGAGCGATATGATCGCCAGCGCTCGCCGCTTCGAAATGCAGATGAAGATTATCAGTAGCGTGGATGATAACGCGGGCCGCGCCAACCAACTGCTGTCGATGAGTTAATACAGGACATTTTATGATCAATTCATTATGGATCGCCAAAACCGGCCTGGACGCGCAGCAAACCAACATGGATGTGATTGCCAACAACCTGGCAAACGTCAGTACGAATGGTTTCAAACGCCAGCGTGCGGTGTTTGAAGACCTGCTGTACCAGACTATTCGCCAACCGGGGGCTCAGTCTTCTGAACAGACAACGCTGCCGTCTGGTTTGCAGATTGGTACTGGTGTGCGTCCGGTTGCGACCGAACGTTTGCACAGCCAGGGTAACCTGTCGCAGACCAATAACAGCAAAGATGTGGCGATTAAAGGCCAGGGCTTTTTCCAGGTCATGTTACCGGATGGGACGTCAGCTTATACACGTGATGGCTCTTTCCAGGTGGATCAGAACGGTCAGTTGGTCACGGCGGGTGGTTTTCAGGTACAGCCTGCAATCACTATCCCGGCTAACTCGCTGAGTATCACCATTGGACGAGACGGTATTGTCAGTGTGACTCAGCAGGGCCAGGCTGCGCCTGTTCAGGTGGGACAACTCAACCTGACGACCTTCATGAATGATACTGGCCTGGAAAGTATTGGTGAGAATTTGTACACCGAAACGCAATCGTCCGGTGCACCGAACGAAAGCACGCCAGGGTTGAACGGCGCGGGCCTGTTGTACCAGGGTTATGTGGAAACCTCTAACGTCAACGTGGCGGAAGAACTGGTCAACATGATCCAGGTTCAACGTGCTTATGAAATCAACAGTAAAGCGGTATCGACCACCGATCAGATGCTGCAGAAACTGACGCAACTCTAAAGTGACGTCCGGTGGGGTGAAAGCCTCACCGGCGCACTGATTTTGAAGATGAAGGCAATGCGAAAATACGCGCTTCACCCATACCCGATTTTGGCCCTGCTGGTGGTTTCACTGACAGGATGTGCCTGGATACCGGCCACTCCGCTCGTGCAGGGCGCGACGACTGCCCAGCCCGTTCCAGGCCCGACGCCGGTGGCGAATGGATCAATATTTCAGTCTGCGCAGCCGATTAATTATGGCTACCAGCCGTTATTTGAAGACCGCCGTCCGCGCAATATTGGCGATACGCTGACTATCGTATTGCAGGAAAACGTCAGTGCGAGCAAAAGCTCCTCGGCGAATGCCAGTCGTGATGGCAAAACTAACTTTGGTTTTGACACGGTACCCCGTTACCTGCAGGGGCTGTTTGGCAACGAGCGTGCCGATGTAGAGGCTTCTGGCGGCAACTCGTTTAACGGTAAAGGTGGCGCGAACGCCAGAAACACCTTCAGTGGTACGTTGACCGTGACGGTTGATCAGGTACTGGTGAATGGCAATTTACATGTCGTGGGTGAAAAACAGATCGCCATTAACCAGGGCACTGAATTCATTCGCTTCTCTGGAGTTGTTAACCCGCGCACCATTAGTGGTAGCAACTCTGTGCCGTCAACACAGGTTGCGGATGCGCGTATTGAATATGTCGGTAACGGCTATATCAACGAGGCGCAGAATATGGGCTGGTTGCAGCGTTTCTTCCTTAATTTATCGCCGATGTAAGCGAGGTATCCAGTGTTTAAAACTCTTGTTGGAATGGTACTGGTCCTGGCTACCACCTTTGCGCATGCCGATCGCATTCGTGATCTGACCAGTGTTCAGGGGGTGCGTGAAAACTCGCTGATAGGCTACGGGCTGGTGGTGGGGCTGGACGGTACGGGTGACCAGACTACCCAGACACCGTTTACCACGCAAACGCTGAATAACATGCTCTCTCAGCTGGGGATCACCGTGCCGACGGGCACCAATATGCAGTTGAAAAACGTGGCGGCGGTGATGGTGACTGCGTCATTCCCGGCGTTTGGCCGTCAGGGACAAACTATCGATGTGGTGGTCTCTTCAATGGGGAACGCCAAAAGCCTGCGTGGCGGGACGTTGCTGATGACGCCGCTGAAAGGGGTCGATAGCCAGGTATATGCGTTGGCGCAGGGGAATATTCTGGTCGGTGGTGCAGGTGCCGCAGCGGGTGGAAGTAGTGTCCAGGTGAACCAGCTCAATGGTGGACGTATCACCAACGGTGCCATTATTGAACGTGAGCTACCCACCCAGTTTGGTGGTGGTAATACCATTAATCTGCAGCTGAATAATGAAGATTTCACCATGGCACAGCAGATAACCGACACCATCAACCGTTCTCGCGGATTTGGCAGTGCGACTGCGCTGGATGCACGCACGATTCAGGTACGTGTCCCGAGTGGTAATAGCTCGCAGGTACGTTTCCTCGCGGATATCCAGAATATGGAAGTGAACGTCACACCGCAGGACGCGAAGGTGATTATTAACTCCCGTACGGGATCGGTGGTAATGAACCGTGAAGTGACGCTGGATAGTTGCGCTGTAGCACAAGGCAACCTGTCGATTACGGTTAACCGCCAGGCGAATGTCAGCCAGCCGGATACACCGTTTGGTGGTGGACAAACCGTGGTGACGCCACAAACGCAGATCGATCTGCGCCAGAGCGGTGGTTCGTTGCAGAGCGTTCGTTCCAGTGCCAACCTGAACAACGTCGTACGAGCATTGAATGCGCTGGGGGCAACACCGATGGATCTGATGTCTATCCTGCAGTCCATGCAAAGTGCAGGTTGTCTGCGCGCCAAACTGGAAATCATCTGATGATTGGTGATAGCAAACTGCTGACCAGCGCAGCCTGGGATGCACAATCACTGAACGAACTGAAAGCGAAAGCGGGTCAGGACCCGGCGGCAAATATCCGCCCGGTCGCCCGCCAGGTTGAAGGGATGTTCGTGCAGATGATGTTGAAAAGCATGCGCGAGGCGCTGCCAAAAGACGGTGTGTTTAGCAGCGACTCCACGCGTTTATACACCAGCATGTATGACCAACAGATCGCCCAGCAGATGACGGCAGGAAAAGGACTGGGACTGGCAGAAATGATGGTCAAGCAGATGACGCAAGGACAGGGGCAACCTGCGGATGATGCGCCGCAGGTGCCGATGAAGTTCTCGCTGGAAACGGTGACCAGCTATCAAAATCAGACGCTGACGCAACTGGTGCGTAAAGCGATGCCCAGAACCACAGAAAGCAATGATGAGCCGCTGTCGGGGGACAGCAAAGACTTCCTCGCTCAACTTTCGTTGCCGGCAAAACTGGCCAGTCAACAGAGTGGGGTTCCTCATCATCTGATTCTGGCGCAGGCTGCGCTGGAGTCCGGGTGGGGGCAACGACAAATTCGACGAGAGAACGGCGAGCCGAGCTTTAACATTTTTGGGGTAAAAGCCTCGGGAAGCTGGAAAGGGCCGACCACTGAAATCACCACCACCGAATACGAAAACGGTGAGGCGAAAAAAGTGAAAGCGAAATTCCGTGTTTATAGCTCCTATCTTGAAGCACTGTCGGATTATGTCGGTCTGATATCTCGCAATCCGCGTTACGCCGCGGTGACCGGTGCTGCGACCGCTGAGCAGGGTGCCCAGGCATTGCAGAATGCCGGTTACGCCACTGACCCTAACTATGCGCGTAAATTAACTAGCATGATCCAGCAGCTAAAATCGATGAGCGAAAAGGTGAGTAAAACCTACAGCACGAATCTCGATAATCTCTTTTAAATAGCTCAAGTCTGCTGACCTGCTGCCGATAATACCGAGTATTGAAGGATTACAAGGAACCTCCATGTCCAGCTTGATTAATAACGCGATGAGTGGACTCAGCGCAGCGCAGGCCGCGTTGAACACTGCCAGTAATAACATCTCCAGCTATAACGTTGCCGGATATACCCGACAAACGACAATTATGGCGCAAGCGAACAGCACGCTGGGTGCGGGGGGCTGGGTCGGCAATGGTGTTTATGTTTCTGGCGTACAGCGTGAGTATGACTCATTTATCACTAATCAGTTACGTGCGGCGCAGAACCAGAGCAGCGGTCTGACGACACGTTATGAGCAAATGTCAAAAATCGACAACCTGCTCGCCAGCAAAACCAGTTCGATCTCAACGTCGATGCAGGGCTTTTTTACCAGCCTGCAGACGTTGGTGAGTAACGCAGAAGATCCGGCGGCACGTCAGGCACTTATCGGTAAAGCTGATGGCTTAGTCAATCAGTTCAGAACGACGGACCAATATCTGCGCGATCAGGATAAGCAGGTCAATATTGCGATTAAAGCCAGCGTCGATCAAATCAATAACTATTCGAAGCAAATTGCCAGCCTTAATGACCAAATCTCCCGTTTGACGGGCGTTGGCGCGGGTGCGTCACCGAACGATCTTCTCGATCAGCGCGATCAACTGGTGAGTGAGCTGAACAAGATTGTCGGCGTGGAAGTCAGTATTCAGGACGGCGGCACCTATAACGTGACCATGGCGAATGGCTATTCGCTGGTGCAAGGCAGCAATGCTCGCCAACTGGCCGCTGTACCTTCCAGTGATGATCCCTCTCGCACGACTGTCGCTTATGTTGACGGTGTGGCCGGAGAAGTTGCCATCCCGGAAAAACTGATCACGACCGGTTCGCTGGGCGGGCTGTTGACGTTCCGTTCGCAGGAACTCGACCAGACGCGTAATACCCTTGGTCAGTTGGCTCTCGCTTTTGCTGATGCGTTTAACACGCAGCACAAAGAAGGTTTTGATGCCAACGGCGACCCGGGCAAAAACTTTTTCGATATTGGTGGCCCGGCAGTCCTTAGCAATACGAAGAATAAAGGGACCGGTGCGCTTGATGTAAAAATGACGGATAGCTCGTCGGTACAAGCCACAGACTATAAAATTACGTTTGATGGTACTGACTGGCAGGTGACCCGTCTGGCTGACAATACCAGCTTTAAGCCGACAGTCACTGGCGGAAAAATGTCGTTTGATGGGCTGGAAATCACCGTCAAAAATGGTGCGGTGCCAAATGACAGCTTTACGGTGAAACCCGTGGGGGACGCCATTATTAATATGAAAGTGGCGGTGACCGATGAGTCGAAAATCGCCATGGCTGAAGTGTCCAAAAATGACGCTGATCCCAATGTTGATAAAGGAAAAAGCGATAACCGTAACGGCCAGAAACTGCTGGATCTGCAAACCAAGGCAACCATCGGGAATAAAACCTTTAACGATGCTTACGCTACGCTGGTGAGCGATGTCGGCAACAAAACGGCGACCTTAAAAACCAGCAGCACTACGCAAAACAACGTGGTCACGCAGCTTTCAAATCAGCAACAGTCTATTTCCGGGGTTAACCTCGACGAAGAGTACGGGAATTTGCAGCGTTATCAGCAGTATTACCTGGCCAACGCTCAGGTGCTGCAAACGGCGAATTCGCTCTTTGATGCACTGCTGAATATTCGCTAAGGGAGAGGAACTCAATGCGTATCAGTACTCAGATGATGTACCAGCAGAACATGCGCGGCATCACCAACTCTCAGGCTGAATGGATGAAATTTGGCGAGCAGATGTCAACGGGGAAACGCGTGAACAACCCGTCTGACGATCCGATTGCCGCATCACAGGCCGTGGTCCTTTCGCAGGCTCAGGCGCAGAACACGCAATATACGCTGGCACGCTCGTTTGCAACGCAAAAAGTCTCGCTGGAAGAGAACGTATTGAGCCAGGTGACAACGGCAATTCAGGCTGCGCAGGAAAAAATTGTTTATGCCGGGAACGGAACGTTAAGCGATGACGACCGTGCATCGCTGGCCACCGATCTGCAGGGGATCCGCGATCAGCTGATGAACCTGGCAAATAGTACCGACGGTAATGGTCGCTATATTTTCGGTGGATATAAAACTGAATCGGCACCGTTTGCCCAGGCAGATGGCGCTTACAGTGGCGGTACAACAAACGTTACCCAACAGGTCGATGCCTCGCGCACTATGGTTATTGGTCATACTGGGGATAAGGTGTTTGCCAACGTCACCAGCAATGCCGTGCCGGAACCGGGTGGCGGTACTCAGGAAAAGAACCTGTTTAAAATGCTGGATACTGCTATTGATGCGCTCAAAACCCCTATTGAGGGTGATGACGTGGCAAAAGCTACCGCCGCTGCTGCCATTGATAAAACCAACCGTGGTTTAAAGAATTCACTCAATAATGTTTTGAGCGTCCGTGCAGAACTAGGTACGCAGCTTAGTGAATTAAGCTCGCTTGATTCACTGGGTGCCGATCGCGCATTAGGCCAAACCCAGCAGATGAGCAATCTGGTTGACGTTGACTGGAATGCGGCGATTTCTTCGTATGTTATGCAGCAGGCTGCGCTACAGGCATCGTATAAAACGTTTACCGATATGCAGGGAATGTCACTGTTCCAGCTCAACCGGTAACGACCCTTTTTGAAACATATCATGAAACTGGATATGTTTGTCTGCCCGCTCCACATACACCCCGGAGCGGGCATTTTTTTAGGCTGCAGTTGTCTGGCTAACAGGCAATTTACCGGTCAGTCTAATTACCAGTGCAACAACACCGCAGAAAGTGGCCAGTGTCACCACGCCTTCCCAGTTTGCCAGCGCATAGACCTGACTTCCGAGTACGGAACCCAGCGCCATGCCGATAAACACCATGGTAAATAGCAACGCATTCAGACGACCTCTTGCCTGAGGCTCCAGGCTGTAAACCAGGTTTTGGTGGGCGACCAGGCTGGATTGCAGCCCGAGATCAAAGCCTATCGCCGACAGGGCAATCAGCAGCCACTGCCCCTGTACTGGCAGGGCTGGAAGCAAGAACATAAGTGCAAAAGAAAGCGTGACTAACAGCGCACCCAACTGTGTTACCCGTCCGGCACCTACTTTATCTGCCAGATGACCTGCCATTGGGGCTGCCAGCGCTCCGGCTGCCCCTGCAATACCAAATGCTCCCGCCATCGCGCTGCCCATGTGGTAATGTTCAGAGAGCATAACCGCCAGTGTTGACCAGAAGGCACTGAAGGCAACAGATAGGAAGCCCTGTGCCCACGCCGCCCGGCGCAGTGGAGGATAACGTCGCCACAGTTGCGCCATGGACAGCATTAATGCCGGATAACTCAGCGTGGAATGGACCGCAAAGCGGGGCAGCATTTTCCACATCAGCACGGTAATCACGGCAATACTGACGGCGGCAAGTTGATACATTTCCCGCCAGCCATAGGCTTCACCTACCAGCCCGCTGATGGTCCGTGAGAGTAAGATCCCCAGCAGAAGACCTGTCATGACGGTACCCACCGTTTTTCCCTGTTTGCCTTCAGGTGCCAGGATGGCTGCGGCCGGCACGATATCCTGAGCCATGGTCGCTGCCATTCCCATCATTAAGCTAACCAGCAGTAGCGAATGTAGCTGCCCGGTAAAACTGCAGGCCAACAGCAGTGCGGCAAGAGAGACGCTTTTTAGCAGGATTAATGTCCGGCGGTCATAACGGTCGCCCAACGGCAACAAAAATAAAATGCCCAGCGCGTATCCTGCCTGGGTGAGCGTTGGCACCAGACCCATGCCGGTGATGCTTAAGGCCAGGTCCTGGCCCATTAATGGTAAAAGAGGCTGGGCATAATAGATTGCTGCAACGCTGAACCCAGCGCCCAGTGCCAGAACAAAAATAACCCAACGGGAAAGTGCGGTGTGTGTGTTCACAAATGATTCCTCAATCACGGGATGTGCGGCTATTTTTATCCTTCAACCGGTGGCACGGTAGCGAGCGCAGTGGTAAAACAGTTATACGCTACACGTATGAATAATGACTAAATGATAAAAACTGAACGTATAGATAGGGTGGAGTTGATGCGCACGTTTGTGCGCATCGTTGAGGCTGGTTCGCTTTCAGCGGCGGCAAAGCAAATGGGCACCACTCAGGCAACCGTCAGTCGACGACTGCAATCCCTTGAGACGCTGTTGGGCGTTAAGCTGATTATGCGTACCACCCATGCAATGAAACTGACTGATGATGGTGAACGGGGGTATCAGCACGCCAAACACATTATCGATGCCTGGCTGGCGCTGGAGGACGGGTTGAACGTCACGGAGGATGAGCCAGTGGGGACGTTGCGGGTTCGGGCACCGCATGCGTTCGGCCAACAGCAACTCCTTGAACCGCTTCTGCAATTCCTTTCCCGCTATCCACAGTTATCCGTTGAGTGGATGCTGAATGATAAGACCGTTGATTTTCTCAGCGACAATATCGACTGCGCTATCCGGGTTGGGGCTGAGGTCGATCCGGCAACGGTTTCGGTATTGTTAGCTGAAGTCCCGCGAAGTATGGTGGCAAGTCCCGAGCTTCTCGCGCAATTTGGGATTTTGACTCACCCTGAACAGTTATCGGCGCTGCCCTGGATCGCGGTAAATACATTTTATCAGCACAACGTGTCGTTACTTCACCACAGGCGTAAAGAAGCTATCACGCTGAATATTTCTCCCAGATTAAGTACCGACAGTATTTACGTCGCCAGAAATGCTGCACTTGCGGGGCTGGGGATTACCCTTGTCTCAAGCTGGATGGTTGAAGACGATATCGCCTGTGGAAGATTGATTACGCTATTACCTGACTGGCATGCGGCGTCATTGCCTGTGCATTTGGTTTATCCCTGGGCTCGTTATTACCCAACCCGCTTGCGCAAATTTCTGGCATTAATGAAAGAGGTTATGCCACAGGTAACGGGGATGAGGGGCGTTCACGACGTATAAAAAAAGCCGACCCAGAGGTCGGCTTTTTCATTGCTTATGATTTACTCAACAGGCTGCGGGCGTGTTGCTGGCGCGGTTGCCTGATGGCTGGCACTGTGTCCGCCTGCCGCACCTTTACCCTCAAAGGCAAAAGCAGGACGCTGCCAGTCGCTATGACGCGGCGCTTCTGGTACATATTCCGGTGCTGGTGCACGAGTCATCGGTGCGGTCGCATGGCTGTGAATCAGTTCTGCGTCCACACTGGCTGTCGCAACTTCGGCCACTGTGGCTGGCGCTACGGCACTCATCACATCTTTCGGTGCTTCAACAATGGGGGCCGTCTCAACAACTGGCGCAACCTCGATAACCTCTTCAACCACTTCTGGCTGGGAAGCCACGGTTTCAACAGGCTCTTCGGCTACTGCTTTTTGTGCAACTTCAGCAACAGGCTCAGCTTGTGCGGCAATCTCTTCGGCAACAGGTGCATCAGCGACGGCGATAATCTGCGGTTGTTCAGCAACCGGAGCGGCAATCACTTTCGGATGTGCTGTTTCAGCCACAATAGTCTGCGTTTCCGCTACGCTAACATCAGGTTGCGCGACGTCTGCCTGTACAGGGACATCCGCAATGTGCTCAACGACAGCAGCAGCGACTTGAGGCTCTACTGCCACAGATGCGTTTTGTTCCAGCTCCAGTTTCTGTTCGCGCTGTTCTTCAACCTGCATGTCCTGAGTACGGGCAACAGGGTAGCTAATCCAGACTTTGCCGGATGCTAATTCAGGAGAAGCACAGGCGACCGTTAACGGCATCGGCGACTGAACCGGATAACGTTCGTCACGATAGCGACGACGACGCTGCCCGCTTACACGCAGATGGCGAGGAGAACGACGCGAGCGACGAGGCATACCGTTGTTATCTCGTGCTTCGTTGTTGTCTTCTTGCTCTGGTGCAACGACTGCTGGTAAATCGACTTTAGCCAGTTCGGTACGTTGAACCGGAGCGGGCTGTTCAACAGGTTGAGCAACGGCGGTTTCAGCAACAATAGCTGCAGTGGCCACTTCGGCTTCAACCGGCGCACTGTCGGTGAATCGAACTTTCTGATTCAACTGACGCTGTTTACGACGAGTCTGCGGCTGACGCACGCGTTCTTCCTGCTCGGAATCCTGTGCAGGCTGTTCAGCCAGGTTCAGCTCTTTAACTTCCTGCTGCGCCTGACGCTTATCATCGTTGCGACGGCGGTTGCGCTCGCGACGTGGAGCCTGCTGCTCGTCGCCGGATTTCGCTTTATCTGCAACATCGCTGGATTGCTGGCGGTTGTCACGAGTTTCAGCATTCTGCTGTTGCGCCTGACGACGGTTACGACGATTTTCATCGCGGTTTTCGCCATTTTCAGAACGTTCGTTGCGGTTGTCACGATCGCCACGGTTGTCGCGGTTATCACGGCGTTCGTTGCGGTCGCGACGATTGTTTTGGCGCGGCTTACGACGATCCTGCTGGCGTTCAGTCTTTTCTTCGGCTTTCGGTGCAGGTTGTTCCACTGGTTTCACTTCTTCGCTGCCACTAAAGATAGACTTCAGCGCGCCGAAGAAACGGCTAATCAAACCAGGCTGTGCGGCTGTTGCGGCAGTTGTTGCGGCAACTTTTGGCGCAACGGAAGGTTTAGCAACAGGTTCTTGTAGCGCCGGGGCAGGCGGAACATCAGGCATCGCGAACGTTGCAAGTGCCGGTTGCTCAGGTTGCTTACGCTCGACGTATTCTTCTTCCGTCGGTAATGCCATCGCTTCTTCGTGCAGTTTCGGCAGCAGATAGCTCAGGGTTGGCGTCTCTTCCCCTTTGCGTACACGCAGTACGGAATAGTGCGGCGTTTCCATCTGATCGTTTGGCACGATCACACAGCGCACACCATTCTGACGTGTCTCAATGGCATTGACTGCAGTACGTTTTTCGTTGAGCAGATAAGACGCAATGGGTACCGGGACGATCGCGTGAACTTCCTGGGTATTCTCTTTCAGCGCTTCTTCTTCGATCAGACGCAGAATGGAGAGCGACAGCGATTCGTTGTCACGCACGGTACCGGTGCCGGAGCAACGCGGGCAGACGTGGTGACTGGATTCACCCAGGGACGGGCTCAGACGCTGACGGGACATTTCCAGCAGACCGAAGCGAGAAATATGGCTGATCTGAATACGCGCTCTGTCCTGGCGAACGGCTTCACGCAGACGGTTTTCTACCGCACGCTGGTGGCGAACCGGGGTCATATCGATAAAGTCGATGACGATCAGGCCGCCGAGGTCGCGCAGACGCAGCTGACGAGCAATTTCATCGGCGGCTTCAAGGTTGGTGTTAAACGCCGTTTCTTCAATATCGCCGCCACGGGTTGCGCGTGCGGAGTTGATATCGATAGCGGTAAGCGCTTCAGTGCTGTCGATGACGATAGAGCCGCCGGACGGCAGACGCACTTCGCGCTGGAAGGCAGACTCAATCTGAGATTCAATTTGATAGTGGCTGAACAGCGGGATTTCGCCAGTGTACAGTTTGATTTTGCTGCTGAAATCAGGACGGCCCAGCGCGGCGATGTGCTGACGCGCCATCTCCATCACTTTCGGGTTATCGATAAGGATTTCACCAATATCCTGACGTAAATAGTCACGGAAAGCACGAACGATGACGTTGCTTTCCTGGTGGATCAGGAACGGAGCAGGGCGGCTTTCAGCCGCTTTTTGAATGGCTTCCCAGTGTTTCAGACGGAAGCTCAGGTCCCACTGTAGTGCTTCGGCGGATTTGCCAACACCCGCGGTACGTACGATAAGCCCCATGCCATCAGGCAGTTCAAGGCTTGCCAGCGCTTCTTTTAATTCGGTACGGTCGTCGCCTTCAATGCGACGAGAGATGCCGCCCGCACGCGGGTTGTTTGGCATCAAAACGAGATAGCTGCCTGCCAGACTGATAAAGGTTGTCAGTGCAGCGCCTTTATTTCCGCGCTCTTCTTTATCTATCTGAACGATAACTTCCTGACCTTCACGCAACACATCTTTAATGTTGGGACGGCCATGGGAACTGTAGTTTGCAGGAAAATATTCGCGGGCAATTTCTTTTAACGGGAGGAAACCGTGACGTTCAGCGCCGTAATCAACGAAAGCAGCTTCCAGACTCGGTTCAATACGGGTAATTTTACCTTTATAGATGTTGGCTTTTTTCTGCTCGTGTCCAGGACTTTCGATATCCAGATCGTACAGACGTTGCCCATCTACAAGGGCGACACGCAACTCTTCCTGCTGAGTCGCGTTAATTAACATTCTTTTCATCGTAACTTACTCATTATTCTTACATTGACGACTAAGCTGCGGGCAGAGAAATGCCTTTCCGGGTGTGAACCGATGGCCTCGTGTCTATTCGCGTCGCCAACCTCACGGTTATCGTCAGCTCAAAGAGGCGCAGAGTGTCGGTTGCCTGTATTTCATACGGAAACACAGCGCAATTATCAGGGGAACAGTCTGGGTATTACTCTCCAGAGAAGCTTCCATTGTGCTTGTCGTCTTTCACGCTGTTGGTGCGTTGGCTTCATCTTCTAACCCCAGCTACTTACGGGAGTAAGCTGCTGGGAATTCCAGACTTGCCGCCTTCCTACAACGCGAAATCCATAGAGCACTTACCGGTAAGGACTGCAACCCGCAGCCCGCTAACTGCCTGAAAGATCAATACGTCTTACGCCATTGCTGCGTTGATGATCGGTCGGGCAAAATTGGGTCATTCCGGAAAAGTTCTTGTTTTAACAAGATTCAACACGGAAACAAGCTCATTATTCCACTGCTAACCTTGTTATAGCAAGATGACTTTTGCCATTTATCACCCGGTTACTCACAGTTTTTACACTTCCGCCTGGTGATTGCTTTAATAACCACCAAATCGGTTATGTCAAACTTAAGTAATAGGGTATAGCAGTTAATATAAGCATAGAAAAATGTGTGGCGCGAATCTTGATGGCTATTTAAAATCGGCCCCCATGAAAACAGAGACTCCAGCCGTAAAAATAGTTGCCATTACTGCCGATGAAGCAGGGCAACGCATCGACAACTTTTTGCGCACCCAGCTCAAAGGCGTGCCGAAAAGTATGATTTATCGCATTTTGCGTAAAGGCGAAGTGCGGGTGAATAAAAAACGCATCAAACCCGAGTACAAACTTGAAGACGGGGATATTGTGCGTATTCCACCTGTGCGTGTCGCTGAGCGTGAAGAAGAAGCGATTTCTCCGAATTTGCAGAAGGTCGCTGCGCTGACTGATGTCATTTTGTATGAAGATGACCATATTCTGGTGCTTAACAAACCTTCTGGCACTGCCGTTCATGGTGGCAGCGGATTAAGCTTTGGGGTGATCGAAGGTTTACGCGCCTTACGTCCGGAAGCGCGTTTCCTTGAACTGGTGCATCGTCTGGACCGTGATACCTCCGGTGTGTTGCTGGTCGCCAAAAAGCGCTCGGCGCTGCGTTCACTGCATGAACAATTGCGTGAAAAAGGGATGCAAAAAGACTACCTGGCGCTGGTGAGGGGTCAGTGGCAATCGCATGTCAAAACTGTGCAGGCACCTTTGTTAAAGAACATTCTGCAAAGCGGTGAGCGTATCGTGCGGGTGAATCAGGAAGGGAAACCGTCGGAAACCCGTTTTAAAGTGGAAGAACGCTATGCGTTTGCCACGCTGGTACGCTGTAGCCCGGTAACCGGTCGTACTCACCAGATCCGTGTTCATACGCAATTTGCCGGGCATCCGATTGCTTTTGATGACCGCTATGGTGACCGTGAGTTTGATAAGCAACTGGCGGGTACGGGGTTGAACCGGCTGTTCCTGCATGCTGCTGCGTTGAAGTTTACTCATCCCGGTACGGGCGAGATTATGCGTATTGAAGCGCCGATGGATAATCAGCTGAAACGCTGTCTTGAGGTATTGCGCAGTAAAGCCTGATACGCGTTGCTTATCAGGCCTACAATCGCGCAATGCGCCGTAGGCCTGATAAGACGCACCGCGTCGCCATCAGGCAGATTAACTAGGCTTTTAACGGGTTCATGTCTTCCCGGCGCAGCATCTGACACAACGCGATCAGCGGCAAGCCAATCAGTGTGTTAGGGTCGCGGCCCTCCAGACGCTCAAAGAGCGCTATACCTAATCCTTCACTTTTAAAGCTACCTGCGCAATGTAACGGGCGTTCTTTACGCACGTAATCTTCAATTTCCATTTCACTTAAATGGCGGAAATGGACGTCGAACGGTTCAACTTCGGTTTGTAGATGACCGTTAGCTGAATTATAAAGCGCCAGTCCTGTGTAAAAAGTGACAATATTTCCACTGGCTTTGGTTAATTGTCGTCTGGCATTTTCTTCTGTTAATGGCTTACCGGTTATTTCGCCATCAAGAACACAAATTTGATCAGACCCAATTATCAAATGTGATGGAAACCGATGGGCAAGGGATTGCGCTTTTTCCTGTGCCAGGCGTAACACTAAATGCCGAGGTGTTTCGCCAGGTAAGGGGGTTTCATCAACCTCTGGGGCTGCGCATTCAAACGGGATGGCCAATTTTTCGAGCAAAGCGCGACGCCAGGGAGAGGTGGACGCAAGAATAAGTTGAGGCATATTTTTTCCCCCGCATATAGCGTAATGATGAGAGCCATTTTAAACTATGGACTTCGTCCTTCAAGCTGGCTGCGATGGCTTGTCGTGATCGATTTTAAGTCGATGACCCGCAATGTGTGCGAATTATTGGCAAAAGGCAACCACAGGCTGCCTTTTTCTTTGACTATATGACGTTACAAAGTTAATATGCGCGCCCTATGCAAAAGGTAAAATTACCCCTGACTCTTGATCCGGTTCGTACGGCTCAAAAACGCCTCGATTATGAAGGTATCTATACTTCTGATCTGGTTGAGCGCGTCGCCGATTCTGTAGTCAGTGTGGACAGTGATGTGGAATGCTCCATGTCGTTCGCTATCGATAACCAGCGCCTTGCCGTTATAACCGGTGATGCGAAGGTTTCGGTCACGCTCGAGTGTCAGCGTTGCGGGAAACCGTTCCCACTTCATGTTCACACAACATATTGTTTTAGTCCTGTCCGTTCTGACGAGCAGGCTGAAGCACTCCCGGAAGCGTATGAGCCGATTGAGGTAAACGAATTCGGTGAAATCGATCTGCTTGCAATGGTTGAAGATGAGATTATCCTCTCCTTGCCGGTAGTTCCGGTGCATGATTCTGAACACTGTGAAGTGTCCGAGGCGGACATGGTCTTTGGCGAATTGCCTGATGAAGCGCAAAAACCAAACCCATTTGCCGTATTAGCCAGCTTAAAGCGTAAGTAATTGAGGAGTAAGGTCCATGGCCGTACAACAGAATAAACCAACCCGTTCCAAACGTGGCATGCGTCGTTCTCATGACGCTCTGACCGCAGTCACCAGCCTGTCTGTAGACAAAACTTCTGGTGAACAACACCTGCGTCACCACATCACTGCCGACGGTTTCTACCGTGGCCGTAAGGTAATCGCTAAGTAATCACGCATGGCTCAATGGATTTCCCACTTCGGTGAGAAAGACAGAGAGCACACGCGTGATGAAGCTTAGTGAGGCTTTCCCCGGGTAACTGGGGAAATACCTAACCGGGCAGCGACGATACCTTGACACGTCTAACCCTGGCGTTAGATGTCATGGGGGGAGATTTTGGCCCTACCGTGACAGTGCCTGCAGCATTGCAGGCACTGAATTCTAATTCGCAACTCACTCTTCTTTTAGTCGGGGATCCCGATACAATCACGCCATTACTTGCCAAAGCTGACTTCGAACAACGTTCACGTCTGCAGATTATCCCTGCTCAGTCAGTTATTGCCAGTGATGCCCGGCCCTCGCAAGCAATCCGCGCCAGTCGTGGAAGCTCAATGCGTGTCGCCCTGGAGCTCGTGAAAGAAGGTCGAGCGCAAGCCTGTGTCAGCGCTGGTAATACGGGCGCACTAATGGGGCTTGCGAAACTCTTGCTCAAACCCCTTGAGGGTATTGAGCGTCCTGCGCTGGTCACGGTTTTACCGCATCAGCAAAAGGGCAAAACGGTGGTACTGGACTTGGGTGCCAACGTGGATTGCGACAGTACGATGTTGGTGCAATTTGCCGTCATGGGTTCCGTGTTGGCAGAAGAGGTGGTTGGGATTGCCAATCCTCGCGTTGCGTTACTCAATATCGGTGAAGAAGAAACTAAGGGTCTCGACAGTATTCGGGATGCTTCTGCTGTGCTAAAAACAATCCCTTCCATTAATTATATCGGCTATCTTGAAGCCAATGAGTTGCTGACTGGCAAAACTGATGTGTTGGTCTGCGACGGCTTTACAGGTAATGTCACATTAAAGACGATGGAAGGTGTTGTCAGAATGTTCCTTTCACTGCTGAAATCTCAGGGTGAGGGCAAAAAACGGTCGTGGTGGCTGCTGTTATTAAAACGTTGGTTACAAAAAAGCCTGACAAGGCGATTTAGTCACCTCAACCCCGACCAGTATAATGGCGCCTGTCTGTTAGGATTGCGCGGCACGGTGATTAAGAGTCATGGTGCTGCCAATCAGCGAGCATTTGAAGTCGCGATTGAACAGGCAGTGCAGGCGGTGCAGCGACAAGTTCCTCAGCGAATTGCCGCTCGCCTGGAATCTGTATACCCAGCTGGATTCGAACTGCTGGACGGTGGCGAAAGTATCAACTCACGAGTGCACAGGTAACAGTGCCGGCTGAGGGTGCTGTCAACGTACCAGTGATTTGCTCGTGGCGGTATATAACCAAAAAGTGACTGAGCGTACATGTATACGAAGATTATTGGTACTGGCAGCTATCTGCCTGAACAAGTGCGTACTAACGCCGATTTGGAAAAAATGGTCGAGACGTCTGATGAGTGGATCGTCACTCGTACAGGTATCCGCGAGCGCCATATTGCTGGGCCAAATGAAACAGTTGCGACGATGGGCTTTGCTGCCGCTAACCGTGCACTTGAAATGGCCGGCATCGACAAAGAGCAAATTGGTCTGATTGTGGTTGCTACCACGTCATCAACCCACGCATTTCCAAGCGCGGCGTGCCAGATCCAAAGTATGCTGGGGATCAAAGGCTGTCCAGCGTTTGATGTTGCAGCAGCCTGTGCTGGTTTTACCTATGCACTTAGCGTTGCCGACCAGTATGTAAAATCTGGCGCGGTCAAACATGCGCTGGTTGTCGGATCGGATGTGCTGGCGCGCACGTGTGATCCAACCGATCGCGGGACGATCATTATTTTTGGTGATGGCGCCGGTGCGGTTGTACTGAGTGCATCAGAAGAGCCGGGTATTATCTCCACCCATCTGCATGCTGATGGTAGCTATGGCGAACTGCTGACGCTGCCAAATGCCGATCGCGTGAATCCGGAAAACCCGATTCACCTGACGATGGCGGGTAACGAAGTATTTAAAGTTGCGGTTACCGAACTTGCTCATATCGTTGATGAAACGCTGGAAGCAAATAATCTCGACCGTTCTGCGCTGGACTGGCTGGTGCCACATCAGGCAAACCTTCGCATTATCAGCGCGACAGCGAAAAAGCTGGGTATGTCGATGGATAATGTCGTCGTCACGCTGGACAGACACGGCAATACGTCAGCTGCTTCCGTACCGTGCGCGTTGGACGAAGCCGTCCGCGACGGGCGAATTAAAGCAGGGCAGTTGGTATTGCTTGAAGCCTTCGGAGGTGGATTCACCTGGGGCTCCGCGCTGGTTCGTTTCTAGTATAAGGATTTTAACATGACGCAATTTGCATTTGTGTTCCCAGGTCAGGGTTCTCAAACCGTTGGAATGTTGTCGGATATGGCAGCAAGCTACCCAATTGTTGAAGAAACTTTTGCTGAAGCTTCAGCGGCGCTGGGCTATGATCTTTGGGCTCTGACTCAACAAGGTCCGGCAGAAGAACTGAATAAAACCTGGCAGACGCAGCCAGCACTGTTGACGGCATCTGTCGCGTTGTATCGCGTATGGCAGCAGCAGGGTGGTAAAACGCCTGCGCTGATGGCGGGTCACAGTCTGGGTGAATACTCTGCGCTGGTGTGTGCAGGTGTTATCAATTTTGCTGATGCCGTGCGCCTGGTTGAACTGCGCGGCAAATTTATGCAGGAAGCTGTTCCGGAAGGCACAGGTGGCATGTCTGCTATCATCGGTCTGGATGATGCCGCTATCGCGAAAGCTTGCGAAGAGTCTGCTGAAGGTCAGGTGGTTTCACCGGTAAACTTTAACTCACCGGGTCAGGTAGTTATCGCCGGGCACAAAGAAGCTGTAGAGCGTGCAGGCGTGGCCTGTAAAGCTGCTGGTGCTAAGCGTGCGTTACCGCTGCCAGTGAGTGTTCCATCTCACTGCGCGCTAATGAAGCCTGCAGCCGAGAAACTGGCTATTGAACTGCAGAAAATTACCTTTAACACGCCAACTGTTTCCGTTGTGAACAACGTTGATGTGAAGTGCGAAACCACCGCCGATGCTATTCGCGATGCGCTGGTTCGTCAGCTTTACAGCCCGGTTCAGTGGACTAAGACCGTTGAATTTATGGCATCTCAGGGCGTAGAGCACCTGTATGAAGTCGGTCCGGGTAAAGTCCTCACCGGTTTGACGAAACGTATTGTTGACACCCTGACTGCTTCGGCACTGAATGAGCCGGCGGCGTTGTCTGCGGCGCTAGAGCAATAAAAGAGGAAAACCATGAGTTTTGAAGGAAAAATCGCGCTGGTTACCGGTGCAAGCCGTGGCATTGGCCGCGCAATTGCTGAGACACTCGTTGCCCGTGGCGCGAAAGTGATCGGTACTGCAACAAGCGAAAGCGGCGCGCAGGCCATTAGCGATTACTTAGGTGCAAATGGTAAAGGTCTGATGTTGAATGTGACCGATCCTGCATCTATCGAATCTGTTCTGGAAAATATTCGTGCAGAATTTGGTGAAGTCGATATCCTGGTCAATAATGCCGGGATTACTCGTGATAACCTGTTAATGCGCATGAAAGATGACGAGTGGAACGATATCATCGAAACCAACCTGTCATCTGTTTTCCGTCTGTCAAAAGCGGTAATGCGAGCTATGATGAAAAAGCGTCATGGTCGTATTATCACTATCGGTTCTGTGGTTGGTACCATGGGAAATGCGGGTCAGGCTAACTACGCTGCGGCGAAAGCGGGTCTGATTGGCTTCAGTAAATCACTGGCGCGTGAAGTCGCGTCCCGTGGTATTACTGTAAACGTTGTTGCTCCGGGCTTTATTGAAACGGACATGACGCGTGCGCTGTCTGATGATCAGCGTGCGGGTATTCTGGCGCAGGTTCCTGCGGGTCGCCTTGGTGGCGCTCAGGAAATCGCCAGCGCGGTTGCATTTTTAGCTTCCGACGAAGCAAGTTACATCACTGGTGAGACTTTGCACGTCAACGGCGGGATGTACATGGTTTAACCACGATTGAAAAATATTTGCGTTATTAGGGCGAATGGCCTCAAAATAACGTAAAATCGTGGTAAGACCTGCCGGGATTTAGTTGCAAATTTTTCAACATTTTATACACTACGAAAACCATCGCGAAAGCGAGTTTTGATAGGAAATTTAAGAGTATGAGCACTATCGAAGAACGCGTTAAGAAAATTATCGGCGAACAGCTTGGCGTTAAGCAGGAAGAAGTTACCAACAATGCTTCCTTCGTTGAAGACCTGGGCGCGGATTCTCTTGACACCGTTGAGCTGGTAATGGCTCTGGAAGAAGAGTTTGATACTGAGATTCCGGACGAAGAAGCTGAGAAAATCACTACCGTTCAGGCTGCCATTGATTACATCAACGGCCACCAGGCGTAAGTGAACATCTCCAGGCGGTCATTCGACCGCCTGAGTTTTATCTTTTTTTCCCACTTGAATTATTTTTCCCTCCCTGGAGGACAACCGTGTCTAAGCGTCGTGTAGTTGTGACCGGACTGGGCATGTTGTCTCCTGTCGGCAATACCGTAGAGTCTACCTGGAAAGCTCTCCTTGCCGGTCAGAGTGGCATCAGCCTGATCGACCATTTCGATACTAGCGCCTATGC
The DNA here is from genome assembly GCF_028069775.1 of Citrobacter sp. Igbk 17. Taxonomy (NCBI): domain Bacteria; kingdom Pseudomonadati; phylum Pseudomonadota; class Gammaproteobacteria; order Enterobacterales; family Enterobacteriaceae; genus Citrobacter; species Citrobacter sp. Igbk 17. Next base: position 40,872 of record NZ_JANEWI010000017.1, read on the forward strand.
AACGAAATTTGCTGGCTTAGTAAAGGATTTTAACTGTGACGACATTATCTCGCGCAAAGAACAGCGCAAGATGGATGCCTTCATTCAATATGGAATTGTCGCTGGCGTTCAGGCCATGCAGGATTCTGGCCTCGAAATTACGGAAGAGAACGCTCACCGTGTTGGCGCCGCTATCGGCTCCGGTATTGGCGGTCTCGGTCTTATCGAAGAAAACCATACCTCTCTGGTAAATGGTGGACCGCGTAAGATCAGCCCGTTCTTCGTTCCGTCGACGATTGTTAACATGGTGGCGGGTCATCTGACCATCATGTACGGCCTGCAAGGGCCAAGCATCTCCATCGCCACGGCCTGTACTTCAGGCGTGCACAACATCGGTCATGCCGCGCGTATCATTGCATACGGCGATGCAGACGCGATGGTTGCGGGTGGAGCAGAAAAAGCCAGTACGCCGCTGGGTGTGGGTGGCTTTGGCGCAGCACGTGCGCTGTCTACGCGTAACGATAACCCGCAAGCGGCAAGCCGTCCGTGGGACAAAGAGCGTGACGGTTTTGTGCTGGGCGACGGCGCAGGTATGGTGGTACTGGAAGAGTACGAGCATGCGAAAGCACGTGGCGCAAAAATCTATGCTGAAGTGGTTGGCTTTGGTATGAGCAGCGATGCTTACCATATGACATCACCTCCGGAAAACGGTGCAGGTGCTGCACTGGCGATGGTCAATGCACTGCGCGATGCGGCGATTGAACCTGGACGTATTGGCTATGTCAATGCGCATGGTACGTCCACACCAGCAGGTGATAAAGCAGAAACCCAGGCCGTGAAATCGGTGTTTGGTGATGCTGCACGTAGCGTGATGGTCAGTTCAACCAAATCCATGACCGGACACCTGTTGGGTGCTGCGGGCGCGGTAGAGTCTATTTTCTCTATTCTGGCGCTGCGCGATCAGGCAGTTCCGCCAACCATCAACCTGGATAACCCGGATGAAGGTTGTGACCTGGACTTCGTTCCGCACGAGGCGCGTCAGGTTAGCGGTATGGAATATGCACTGTGCAACTCCTTCGGCTTCGGTGGTACCAACGGTTCAGTGATCTTCAAAAAGATCTAAGTACCCGAAGGTGACCTACCAGGCTCTAAGAGAAAAGGCCCGCTTGTCGGGCCTTTTTTTATTCAATTTTCAGTCCTTGTCCTGGGTGACTCATCCTGCCAAACTAGCGGACCACGAATAAGGAGCCACTATGTTCTTAATTAATGGCCGTGAGCAGGAAATGCTGGCTGCCAGCGATCGGGCGACGCAGTTTGGTGATGGATGCTTTACCACTGCGCATATTACCGACGGCAAAATTTGTTTTTTTGCAGCGCATCTCCAGCGTTTACAGGACGCATGCCAAGCATTGTTTATCCCCTTCGATAAGTGGTCAGAACTGCAAGCTGAAATGGAAAAACTGGCTGCAGGCCATGCACGTGGCGTACTGAAAGTGATTATCAGTCGTGGCAGTGGCGGTCGTGGTTACAGTGGGGCAAGCTGTCTTGAGCCGACTCGTATCCTCTCCGTTTCTGTTTACCCTGCACATTATGATAGCTGGCGAAAGCAAGGCATCGTGCTGGCGTTAAGTCCTGTTCGTCTGGGACGCAATCCGATGCTTGCCGGGCTTAAACATCTGAATCGGCTGGAGCAGGTGCTGATCCGCTCTCATCTTGAACAGACGGATGCCGATGAAGCGCTGGTGCTTGACAGCGAGGGATGGGTTACGGAATGCTGTGCGGCTAATTTGTTCTGGCGAAAAGACGACGTGGTTTATACGCCGCGGCTGGATCAGGCTGGTGTGAATGGCATTATGCGACAATTCTGTATACGTATGCTGGCACAATCGCCTTTCAGGGTTGTCGAAGTGTATGCCGGGTTGGAGGAGGTTATGCAGGCTGAAGAAATCGTCGTCTGCAATGCATTAATGCCTGTTCTCCCCGTGCGTACCTGTGATGACAGGCCGTTGTCTTCACGTTTGTTATTCAATTTTTTAGCCCCACTTTGTGAGCACCCAAATTAGTCATGAAAAAATTGTTACTCGTTGTCCTGTTATTGCTGGTTGTGCTGGGCATTGCCGCGGGAGTGGGAATGTGGAAAGTTCGCCATCTGGCGGACAGTAAGTTATTGATCAAAGAAGAGACTATTTTTACGCTAAAAGCGGGGACGGGCCGTCTGGCGCTGGGGGAACAGCTGTATACGGACAAGGTTATTAATCGTCCGCGGGTATTCCAGTGGTTGTTACGTGTTGAACCCGATCTTTCGCATTTTAAAGCCGGAACCTACCGTTTAACGCCTGATATGACCGTACGCGAGATGCTGCAATTGCTGGAAAGCGGCAAAGAAGCACAGTTTCCGTTACGTCTGGTCGAGGGGATGCGCCTGAGCGATTACCTGAAACAATTGCGCGATGCGCCGTATATCAAGCATACGCTGAGCGATGATAGCTACGAAACCGTCGCCAGGGCATTGAAGCTGGAAAACCCGGAATGGGTGGAAGGCTGGTTCTGGCCAGATACCTGGATGTATACCGCGAATACTACCGATGTGGCGTTGCTGAAGCGTGCGAATCAAAAGATGGTTAAAGCCGTAGATACGGTCTGGGAAGGGCGTGCTGACGGCCTGCCGTATAAAGACAAAAATCAACTGGTGACGATGGCCTCAATTATTGAGAAAGAGACCGCTGTTGCCAGCGAGCGTGATCAGGTGGCCTCGGTCTTTATTAACCGCTTACGTATCGGTATGCGCTTACAGACCGATCCGACCGTGATTTACGGTATGGGGGCACGGTATAATGGTAAATTGTCGCGTGCGGATCTGGAAATGCCGACCGCCTATAACACTTATACCATCACAGGTTTGCCGCCGGGTCCGATTGCCATGCCTGGTGAGGCTTCGCTGCAGGCGGCCGCACATCCGGCAAAGACCCCGTATCTCTATTTCGTGGCTGACGGTAAAGGCGGTCACACGTTTAACACTAATCTTGTCAGTCACAACCGCTCCGTGCAGGATTATCTGAAAGTGCTTAAGGAAAAAAATGGGCAGTAATTACATCGTCATCGAGGGCCTGGAAGGTGCCGGAAAAACCACTGCGCGTGACGTAGTGGTCGAGACACTTGAGCAGCTTGGGATTCGCGACATGGTATTTACCCGCGAACCCGGTGGGACCCAGCTTGCGGAGAAATTAAGAAGTCTGGTGCTGGACATCAAATCGGTCGGCGATGAAGTGATTACCGATAAAGCCGAAGTCCTGATGTTTTATGCCGCGCGCGTACAGCTGGTTGAAACCGTGATTAAGCCAGCGCTGGCAAAAGGCCGCTGGGTTATTGGCGATCGTCACGATCTGTCGACTCAGGCCTATCAGGGCGGCGGCCGTGGCATCGATCAAAACATGCTGGCAACACTGCGTGATGCCGTGCTCGGCGATTTTCGCCCTGACCTGACCCTGTATCTGGATGTGACACCCGAGGTAGGGTTAAAACGTGCTCGAGCACGTGGTGAACTGGATCGTATTGAACAGGAGTCTTTCGATTTCTTCAATCGCACCCGCGCACGCTACCTTGAACTGGCTGCCAAAGACGCCAGTATTCGTACGATTGATGCAACACAGCCGCTTGATGTCGTGATGGAGGATATCCGCAATACCATCACCGAGTGGGTGAAGGAGCAGGGCGCATGAAATGGTATCCATGGTTACGACCAGATTTTGAAAAACTGGTAGCCAGCTACCAGGCGGGTCGTGGTCACCATGCGCTACTGATTCAGGCGTTACCCGGAATGGGTGACGACGCGCTGATTTACGCTCTTAGCCGCTATTTAATGTGCCAGCAGCCGGAAGGACACAAAAGCTGCGGGCACTGCCGTGGCTGTCAGTTGATGCAGGCAGGTACACACCCTGACTACTATTCGCTGCTGCCAGAAAAAGGAAAAAGTACGCTGGGTGTTGATGCGGTACGTGAAGTCAGTGAGAAGCTCTACGAGCACTCACGGCTGGGAGGGGCAAAGGTGGTATGGATCCCCGATGCTGCTCAGTTGACCGATGCGGCAGCCAATGCTTTGCTGAAAACTCTGGAAGAGCCACCGGCACAGACCTGGTTTTTCCTCGCCAGCACAGAGCCGGCAAGATTATTGGCGACGCTACGCAGCCGCTGTCGGTTACATCATCTTGCTCCCCCGCCTGAATCGTATGCCATTTCCTGGCTTGCCCGCGAAGTGACGGCATCTCAGGAGGCGCTACTGAGCGCATTACGGCTGAGTGCCGGGTCGCCCGGAGCGGCATTAACGTTGCTACAAGCTGAAAGCTGGGCGCACCGGACTGACTTCTGTGTGGCACTGGCGAACACATTGCAATCCGGCGACTGGTATATCCTGTTGGCGGCACTTAATCATGAGCAAGCTGCGACCCGTTTACACTGGCTGGCAACGTTGTTTACAGATGCTCTCAAACGCCCGTATGGTGTGGCCCATTTAACCAATCCTGACGCTCTGGCGTTGATATCGTCAATCGCAGAACGGTTATCCGTTGCGCAGATACAGGCGATACTCGGTGATGTTTGTCACTGTCGTCAGCAATTGCTAAATGTGACCGGCGTAAACCGTGAACTGGTATTAACCGATCTTATTCTCCGTACTGAGCATTATCTGCAACCAGGCACCATACTGCCTGTTCCCCATCTTTGAGAGAGACATTATGTTCTTAGTCGACTCACACTGCCATCTTGATGGTCTGGATTATCAATCTCTGCATAAGGACGTGGATGACGTGTTGGCGAAAGCGGCCGCGCGTGATGTGAAGTTCTGTCTTGCCGTTGCCACCACGCTACCGGGATACCGCAGTATGCGCGAACTGGTTGGTGAGCGTGACAATGTGGTTTTCTCATGTGGTGTTCATCCGCTAAACCAGGATGAAACCTATGATGTCGAGGATTTGCGTCGTTTTGCCGCCGAAGAGGGCGTCGTTGCGATGGGTGAAACGGGGTTAGACTATTTTTACACACCGGAAACTAAAGTTCGCCAGCAGGAATCATTCATCCACCATATCCAGATTGGCCGTGAGTTACACAAGCCAGTTATCGTTCATACCCGCGATGCGCGTGCCGATACGCTGTCGATTCTGCGCGAAGAAAAAGTGACGGATTGTGGCGGCGTACTACACTGTTTTACAGAGGACAGGGAAACTGCGGGTAAATTGCTGGATCTCGGATTTTATATTTCATTTTCTGGCATCGTCACGTTCCGCAATGCCGAACAGCTCCGTGATGCCGCGCGTTATGTTCCTCTGGATCGTTTGTTGGTTGAGACTGATTCCCCATACCTTGCGCCTGTACCGCATCGCGGAAAAGAGAATCAGCCCGCCATGGTTCGTGATGTCGCAGAGTACATGGCCGTATTGAAAGGTGTTGCCGTTGAAGAACTGGCGCAAATCACCACAGATAACTTTGCCCGCCTGTTTCACATCGACGCTTCTCGCCTGCAATCAGTCCGCTAACTGAGTTTTTTTAAAGCTCGTAATTAATAAATAAAGCGAGTAAAGTTCACCGCCACAAAATGGGCGGTGAATAACCAGTTGGAAACATTCAGATACTCATTTTATCGGAATGTGCGAGTTTTTCGGCCATCCACAGCTGAATTGTGATAGCCGTCAAACAAAAATGAACTGAATTATTTTACTCTGTGTAATAAATAAAGGGTACTTAGATGCCCTGTCCACGGCGAGGTTCTCCCCCCTCGCCAATGCGTGAGAACGTAGAAATACACAATATCATGCAAGCTTGCGTCAAGACGGCAAGTGAGTGAATCGCCAGGAGCTTACGTGGGTAAGCCACTGGGGTAAATGAACGCAGCCAGCGCCGAGGCGGCTTGCAGGATGAAGTGTATAAAAGCACAAATACTCAGGAGCACTCCTAATTATGTTTAAGAATGCATTTGCTAACCTGCAAAAGGTCGGTAAATCGCTGATGCTGCCGGTATCCGTACTCCCGATTGCAGGTATCCTGCTGGGTGTCGGTTCCGCTAACTTCAGCTGGCTGCCAGCCGTTGTATCGCACGTAATGGCAGAAGCAGGCGGTTCTGTTTTTGCGAACATGCCGCTGATTTTCGCTATCGGTGTTGCGTTAGGCTTCACCAACAACGACGGCGTATCTGCTCTGGCATCAGTTGTTGCCTACGGCATCATGGTCAAGACCATGGCTGTTGTTGCGCCGTTGGTTCTGCATTTACCTGCTGAAGAGATCACAGCGAAACACCTGGCAGATACGGGTGTTCTCGGGGGGATTATCTCCGGTGCGATCGCAGCGTATATGTTCAACCGCTTCTACCGAATCAAATTGCCTGAGTACCTCGGCTTCTTTGCCGGTAAGCGCTTCGTTCCTATTATTTCTGGTCTGGCCGCCATCTTCACCGGTGTAGTCCTGTCCTTCATTTGGCCGCCGATCGGTACTGCTATTCAGACGTTCTCCCAGTGGGCGGCGTACCAGAACCCAGTTGTCGCATTCGGTATCTATGGTTTCATCGAACGCTGCCTGGTGCCGTTTGGTCTGCACCATATCTGGAACGTTCCATTCCAGATGCAGATCGGTGAATACACCAACGCTGCGGGTCAGGTATTCCACGGCGACATCCCTCGCTATATGGCTGGTGACCCAACTGCGGGTAAACTGTCTGGTGGCTTCCTGTTTAAAATGTACGGCCTGCCTGCTGCTGCTATTGCAATCTGGCACTCTGCTAAACCGGAAAACCGCGCGAAAGTGGGCGGTATCATGATCTCCGCTGCGTTGACCTCGTTCCTGACCGGTATTACCGAGCCGATCGAGTTCTCCTTCATGTTCGTGGCACCGATCCTGTACATCATCCACGCGATTCTGGCTGGTCTGGCATTCCCAATCTGTATTCTGCTGGGTATGCGCGACGGTACATCGTTCTCCCACGGTCTGATCGACTTTATCGTTCTGTCCGGTAACAGCAGCAAGTTGTGGTTGTTCCCGATTGTCGGTATCGGTTATGCGATCGTGTACTACACCATTTTCCGTGTGTTGATTAAAGCGCTGGACCTGAAAACTCCGGGTCGTGAGGATGCGACTGAAGACAATAAAGCGGGCGCGACTGGCGAAATGGCTCCGGCCCTGGTTGCCGCGTTCGGTGGTAAAGAAAACATCACTAACCTCGATGCGTGCATCACGCGTCTGCGCGTCAGCGTTGCTGACGTTGCCAAAGTGGATCAGGCTGGCCTGAAGAAACTGGGTGCGGCAGGCGTTGTGGTCGCGGGCTCTGGTGTTCAGGCGATTTTCGGTACCAAGTCCGATAACCTGAAAACTGAAATGGATGAGTACATCCGTAACAGCTAAGCAGTAAGAAGTTGGGGAGAACTAAGGCAGCCTGCGGGCTGCCTTTTTTATGTTTTAATTAGCTTGAACGCGAATCGGCGCCGTTGCAGCGAACAGCCATGGGCGCGCGTCGCTGCCCACGCGTGGCGATAGCGTTTCTCTTACCTGTTGATGATAATCATCAATCCACTGTTTCTCTGCATCACTCAGCAGATGCAATTCCACAAGGTTCAGATCGATGGGGACCAGCGTCAGGGTAGAGAAGCGGCAAAAACCGGGTCGGCTATTGATAATCTCCACCTGATTTTCAATGCGGATGCCATATTGTCCAGCCAGATAATAACCGGGTTCGATGGTGATAATGTTACCCGCTACCAAAGGCCAGGGATTTACTTTTTTTGCAATTCGATGGGGTTGTTCATGGATCAGTAGCTGGTGGCCTACACCGTGTCCTGTGCCGTGGTCAAAATCCAGACCCAACTCCCAAAGCGCCCGACGGCTAAACGCATCCAATTGATGACCCTGCGTGCCGCTGGGGAATTGCAATGAGATCAGTGATAAAAACCCTTTCAGCACAGCGGTGTAATGCAGTCGTCGCTGCGGATCCTGTGGACCAAAGGCGAGTGTTCTTGTTGTATCCGTAGTACCATTTTTATACTGGCCGCCGGAATCATTCAGATACATTGCCTGTGTGGTGATAGGCGTATTTGTTTTCTCACTGGAATGGTAATGGCACATCGCCGCATTGCTGGCAGAGGCGGAAATAGTACTGAAACTTTGTTCTATAAATCCTGGCTGCTGCTGGCGAAACTCCAGCTGTTTGGCCTGTGCTTCCAGTTCAGTGACAGGATTACCTGCTGCCTCGCGCAGCGGGACCTCATGCGCCAGCCAGGCCAGAAAGTTTACCCATGCGGCACCATCCTGTTCATGGCATTCCCGATACCCTGCCAGTTCAACATCATTTTTATGCGCTTTAATTAATGTGATGGGATCGGGGGCCCAGAGAACCTCTCCCCCGTTTTGCTCAATGGCGAACCGCAGCGCGACTGGCGCATAGTCTTTATCAACCAGGAAACGCTTACCTTGGGCAAGTTGCTGGCAGCGTGGGAGAAAGTTCTCTTGTGGGGCCAGCGTGACCGTCTCCAGCAATGATGCAGGCAGTTGCTGCGTCTTATTATTATCAACAAACCACTCCAGTTCGCCGCTGCGATGGAGCAGGGCAAACGAAAAAGGAACCGGAACCATCGCAAGATCGGCTCCACGTACATTGAGTAGCCAGGCGATGTTATCCGGTAGCGTGATCGCCAGCACGTCGGCCTGATGCTGAGTCAGTTGCTCCACTATTCGTACGCGCTTATGCGCGCTACTTTCACCGCTTATCTCAATGGGCATTTCACGAATAACACCACAGGGGGCAGCTGGACGGTCGAGCCAGATCTGGTCGAAGGGATCGCGTTCCATCGGAACCAGTTTGCAGTGAGTGGCCGACAGTGCTTCAAATTGACTGTTGACCATCAGCAGAGGTTCAAAGCCGATACGCGCACCAGAGGTGACGTAAGCCTGCAGATAGTCGGCCAGAGGTTCATCGTGCAAATGATGGATTTCAAAATCATCGAGAGAGACTTCGTTACGCACCTGGACCTGATAGCGTCCATCGACAAACATCAGCGCGCGATCGCGAAGTACCAATGCAAGACCAGCGGAACCGCTAAAGCCGGTGAGCCAGGCCAGTTTATTGTCGTGCGGTGTGCAATCTTCGCTCTGATGAGCATCGGCGCGGGGGACAATCATGCCATCCAGTCCCTGAGCTAATAGCAGACTGCGCAGGGCGGAAAGGGGAGTTGAGTTGTGCATAGTTACCTTCAGGCCTTAACGGAACGGCGGTTCGTTGAATGTACGTAATTTGCGGGAGTGCAGCCGGTCGCCTTCAGCACGCAGTCGGTCGATAGCCCGGATGCCAATTTGCAAGTGCTCAGAAATAGCCCCTTCATAAAAACGGTTGGCCTGACCTGGCAGTTTGATCTCGCCATGCAGTGGCTTGTCGGAAACACACAGCAACGTGCCATAAGGGACGCGGAAGCGGTAGCCCTGGGCTGCAATGGTGGCACTCTCCATATCAATAGCGACGGCACGACTGAGGTTAAAACGCAGCGCAGAAGCGGAATAGCGTAATTCCCAGTTACGATCGTCGGTGGTGACGACGGTGCCGGTACGTAGCCGCTGTTTAACCTCTTCACCCGGCATGCCGCTGACTTCTTTGGTGGCGTCATACAGTGCGCGCTGAACTTCGGCGATGCTGGGAATCGGAATATCCGGCGGCAGCACGGCATCCAGTACATGGTCGTCGCGCAGATAGGCATGAGCCAGAACATAATCACCAATTGCCTGACTTTCGCGCAGGCCACCACAGTGGCCAATCATCAACCAGACGTCAGGACGCAGCACGGCCAGATGATCGCAAATGGTTTTGGCGTTAGAGGGGCCGACGCCGATATTAACCAGCGTGATCCCCTGACCGTCGGCGGTAATTAAATGCCAGGCTGGCATCTGGTGTTTTTTCCACGCCAGATCGGAGATGGCCTCTTCCGGTGCTTCAGTTTCTGCAGTGATCCAGATCCCCCCTGCGCATGACAGCGCAATATAGGGACTGTCCGGGTCAAGGATTTGACTACAGCCCCAACGGACGAATTCATCCACGTAGCGGGTGTAGTTGGTGAACAGCACGAAGGGCTGAAAATGCTCAACCGGTGTTCCTGTGTAATGACGCAGGCGCGCCAGAGAAAAATCGACCCGACGGGCGTCGAAGTGCGACAGCGGAGAAAACTCTGCCGGATGGTAGGTACCATCTGCCGTTTCGTCACCAATTTGTGAGAGTTCGGTAGTAGGGAAATGGCGCGTTAACCCTGCACTCATCGAGCGGTCGAGCGTGAGTTCAGAACCGTCAATTACATACGGATAGGGGATTTCATGCTGTGATGGCTCGACGGAAATATGCGCATCATAATCCTGATACAGCAGCGTCAGTTGTTCTTCAAGATAAGGGCGAAAAAGCGACGGGCGGGTGATGGTCGTGGTATAGCAGCCAGCATGGGTAAAACGTCCGTATGCGCGCGTTTTCGGTGGGTTTGTGGCACTGCCATCCCAGGTGACACAAAGCGATGGGTAAACAAAAAGACCGTTTTGGCGGGCGGTGTCGTCAGGGAGTGTCCCTGTTTCAATATACTTACCAATGGCACTACGCAGAGCCTTTACAGACTGCTCGTACAGCGCGTCCAGTTTATCCAGTGCCTGAGCGGGTGTCAGGCTGGAGCCCTTATTGTTCATGTCTGTCTCCTTGTTCCACAGATGTACTGCTCTCCCGATAGTATGTCACAGGAATGTGAAACAAAAGTCAGACGTTGAGGAAGATTATGCGAAGACCCGATGGCCTTCGCATAAAGGTTTACGCGTGTTGCTTATCTCTCATCAGCATTGCGGTGACGGCCGAAATAAGGCATCCGGCCATCAGGTAAATGGCAACGCTGTGCCAGTCGCCGCCGGAGAAAGTCACTAATGCAGCGGCAATAAAAGGCGTAAAACCACCGCCGACAACGCTGGCAACCTGATAGCCCACGCCCGCGCCACTGTAGCGATAGCTTGCGCCAAACAGGCCGGTAAACATAGGCTGCTGTACGCAGACCACCATATCGTGCGCAATGTTGGCCAACATAATCGCGAAGAACACTATCCAGAAGATGGACTGCGCTTCCAGGGCCATGAAGAACGGGAAAGCGCTGAGCGTACCGACCAGTGCTCCGGTAATATAAACGCGCCGACGGCCAAAGCGATCGGCAAGCCAGGCAAAGCAGGGGATGGTCAAACAACTCAGCCCACCAACCAGTAATCCGATATTCAGAAACAGTTCGCGCGGCAGCCCGAGGTTTTGGGTGGAGTAGTTGAGAGCAAACGCGGTGACGATGTACATCGTCAGGAGCTCACACAGACGCAGGGCGATAATTTTCAGAAATGCCCCTGGGTGACGGGTGAGTGCCTCGATAACCGGCAGTCGTTTTTTCACCGGTTGGGGTTCCTGTTTTTGCTGTTCGAATTCAGCCGATTCATCCATTCTGTTGCGCATCCACAGCGCGCCCAGAACCAGCACAATGCTGAACAGGAACGGAATACGCCAGCCCCAGCTCAGGAACTGCTCATCGGTTGTTTGCGAGCTAATCAACGAGACCAGCCCCGTAGAGAGCAGTAGCCCGACGCCGTAACCGACCTGAACGCCGCTACTGTAGAAAGCTTTTTTATTTTTCGGGGCACTTTCAACAGAGAGTAATGCCGCGCCACCCCACTCGCCGCCGACGGCGAAACCCTGAATGGCACGTAGCGTCACCAGCAGGACAGGTGCCCACCAGCCAATGGTGTCGAAAGAGGGAATGATACCAATCAGTGCAGTTGCAATCCCCATCATCCAGACGGTAAGCATCAACATTCGTTTGCGGCCCAGGCGATCGCCAAAGTGGCCGAAGATGATTCCGCCTAGTGGGCGGAACAGAAACCCGACACCAAAGGTGGCGAAGGCAGCGAGCGTCCCCATTGCTGGGCTAACCTGCGGAAAAAATTCGCGGTTGAATACCAGCGCGGCGGTGATGCCATAAAGCAGAAAGTCATACCAGTCGACCACGGCACCCGCGAAGCTGCCGAGTGCGGCGCGTCGGGCACGGTTAAGCGATGAGGTGTCCTGCTGGGGACCCGTGGAGGTGAGGGTGGAATCCATAGTTATCCTGTCTGTACTGTTTTTTAATTATTAGTATTGGAGTTAGGTTACGCACATTGCAGTCGAGATATAAACGACTGTAATGAGACTACCGCGACAGACGTGAAGATAAAACGATTTTATCCCTTACAAGAGGGCAAGATGAAAAATAAGACGATTGAAGAAATTAATAAGCAAAAAGCCTGCTTAGTTTCCTAAGCAGGCTTCTTAAATTTGGCTCCTCTGACTGGACTCGAACCAGTGACATACGGATTAACAGTCCGCCGTTCTACCGACTGAACTACAGAGGAATCGTGTGAACGAGGCGCATATTAGCGGGGGCGATGGGGGTTGTCAAAGGGGTAAATGAAATTGTGTGTTCGTTTGCTGACAAATTCAACAAAGCGGCGATCTTTCATGCTTTTTAGACATTTGCCCCATTCTGGTGCGCGTCTACCTCTTGTGGGGCAGTCCGGGAAAAGGCGGAATCAGGAGAAGCTATCCCTTTCCTGCGCCATCCCTTACTTAACGGGAGCTTAACATTAAATACTCGTCTACAGATGAAACTGGCAAGTATCTTGCAATCCTGAGTTTCATGACTGCCAGCATGGGTTCTGGTATTCCGACAGGAGGCAAAATGAACTTCAGACGACTGAAATACTTCGTGAAAATCGTCGATATTGGTAGCCTGACCCAGGCAGCGGAAGTATTGCATATCGCTCAGCCCGCGCTGAGCCAGCAGGTTGCTACGCTGGAGGGGGAACTGGATCAACAGTTGTTGATCCGCACTAAACGCGGGGTGACGCCGACGGAGGCGGGGAAAGTGTTGTATACGCACGCCCGGACGATATTACGTCAGTGTGAACAGGCACAGCTTGCGGTCAATAATGTAGGGCAGACCCTGAGTGGACACGTCTCTATTGGCCTGGCACCTGGCACTGCAGCATCATCAATTACCATGCCGTTATTACAGACCGTTCGCGCCGAGCTGCCCGATGTACTGGTCTATTTGCATGAAAACAGCGGGGCGGTGCTGAACGATAAATTGCTCAGTGGTCAATTAGATATGGCGGTGCTCTACGAGCGCTCGCCGATCGCGGGTATTTCCAGTCAACCGTTACTCAAAGAGGATCTTTTCCTGGTGGGGACGCGTGAATGTCCTGGGCCAAGTGTCGATTTAACGGCAGTCGCGCAGATGAATTTGTTTCTGCCACGGGATTACAGTGCGGTTCGCCTCCGTGTTGACGAAGCCTTCTCACTGCGCCGCTTAACGGCCAAAGTAATAGGTGAAATTGATTCTATCTCTACCCTAACGGCCGCGATTGCCAGCGGTATGGGGGTGACGGTTTTGCCTGAATCAGCAGCCCGAGCATTATGTCATGCAGCGAATGGCTGGATGGCGCGGATTACAACGCCCTCAATGAATCTGCCCCTCTCGCTTAATATGTCAGCCAGAGGCAGTTTGACACCACAGGCTCAGGCGGTGAAAGAAATTCTGTTGTCGCTGGTTAGCCGTCCGGCTCTGGACAATCGTGAGCTACAGTTGGTGAGTTAAACCTTATTCCAGCCAGGAATAAGATGCAGGTTTTTATTATTTGTTATGCCGGGCATCAGACTTTAACAATAGCGTAATGTCTGATGTACCCGGAGCGAAAAGTGAATTTCCAGCAACTTAAAATAATCCGCGAGGCGGCCCGTCAGGATTACAACCTGACGGAAGTCGCGAATATTCTTTATACCTCGCAGTCGGGGGTAAGTCGGCATATTCGCGAACTTGAAGATGAACTTGGCATCGAAATTTTTATTCGCCGTGGTAAGCGTTTACTTGGCATGACCGAACCGGGGAAGGCGTTGCTGGTGATCGCTGAGCGTATTCTTAATGAAGCCAGCAATGTTCGCCGACTGGCGGACCTGTTTACCAATGACACGTCTGGTGTGCTGACCATTGCGACCACACACACACAGGCCCGCTATAGTCTGCCTGCGGTGATCAAAGCATTTCGTGAACTCTTCCCGGAGGTTCGCCTGGAGCTTATCCAGGGGACACCGCAAGAAATTGACGTTCTTCTGCAAAATGGTGGCGCTGACATTGGTATTGCCAGTGAACGACTCAGCAGCGATCCGCTGTTGGTGGCGTTTCCCTGGTTTCGTTGGCAGCACAGCCTGCTCGTTCCACATGATCATCCATTAGTTAAGGCTTCCCCGCTTACGCTTGAGTCTATTGCTCACTGGCCGCTCATTACCTATCGGCAGGGTATTACGGGGCGCTCACGTATTGATGAGGCATTTGCGCGTAAAGGGTTGGTGCCGGATATTATCCTCAGTGCACAGGACTCGGATGTGATTAAAACGTATGTCGCGCTTGGGCTGGGAATCGGACTGGTGGCGGAGCAATCCAGTGGCGAGCAGGAGGAGGGGACGTTAACCCGCCTTGATACCCGGCATTTATTTGATGCGAACACCGTTTGGCTGGGGCTCAAACGCGGTCAGTTGCAGCGCAATTACGTCTGGCGCTTCATCGAGCTATGCAACGCAGGTTTATCTGTGGAAGAGATTAAACGCCAGGCAATGGAGCCTGATGAAGTGATGATTGATTATCAAATATAAAGCAAAAAGCCTGCTTAGTTTCCTAAGCAGGCTTTTTAAATTTGGCTCCTCTGACTGGACTCGAACCAGTGACATACGGATTAACAGTCCGCCGTTCTACCGACTGAACTACAGAGGAATCGTGTGAACGAGGCGCATATTACTGACCTCACCATGACGTGTCAACAGTAAAATTAATACGCCATATCAATTGGTTAATTAATCTTCAAATTCAGTATTAATGCACATTTGATGAGCGAAAATGGTCTTCTTCCTGGCTATCGCGCAACCGAAGCATTGGGTTCTGGCGATAGAACTGGAAAAAGCGTTGCCACAATGCCGGGAAACGTGGTGCAAACAACTCGGGGGCGCTGAAGAAATACTCGGATAATACCGCAAAGCATTCTGCAGGATCGGTTGCTGCGTAGGCATCTATACTGCAGGCCGTTTCACCCACTAGATCGATTTCATCCTGGATGTTGTTCATCGCGGCATGGAGATCGTGCTCCCAGTTCGCAATTTCCCTCAGCGGGATAGCCGGAACGCCGCTGGCGCGATCGCCATTACGCATATCAAGTTTATGTGCCACTTCATGAATAATCAGATTAAAGCCGGAAGCATCGAAGGAATCCTGTATATCAAGCCAGTTCAGGATCACCGGACCCTGTTGCCAGCTTTGGCCTGACTGAATAAGCCGTTGATTGTGCACCAGCCCAATGTCATCTTCCCATTCGTCATCCACGACAAACGGGGCAGGGTAAATGAGGACTTCATGAAAACCATCAAGCCACTCGATGCCTAATTCCAGAACAGGCAAACAGAAAAGCAGAGCAATTCGTGCACTTTTTAGTGCGTCCAGTTCAAATCCTTGTAGTGCAACCAATCTTTTTTGCTGTAAAAAACGCTCGGCCAGGGCAATAAGCCTGGCTTGTTCTTGTTCAGTAAGATTCACCAGAAGAGGAATTGCCAGGGCATCATCCCAGGGCCAGTCATCATTCCGGGCTGTTTCTTGCTCTTTCCAGGGCCACTTAATCATCGTTTTGCTCGCAAACTCGTCACTTGAACGAAATTGACGGAACTGGGTCTGTTAAAATGCCAAATTACCTGGCATCATGGCAACCACCAGAACGGAGAGATGCCAGAGCGGCTGAATGGACCGGTCTCGAAAACCGGAGTAGGGGCAACTCTACCGGGGGTTCAAATCCCCCTCTCTCCGCCACTATTCAAACACTTAGCTCAATTCCTTTCAACGACTCATGTCACACTTGGTATAGTGTTGGTATATTCACTTGGTATAAAACTCACCATCATCATCTTCTGATTTGCCCAATACTGGAAGATCCAGTGTGGGAGAAATTTTCACTTTTCTGTCATAAACCACAACTTGGCTTTCAGTTTTGTGACCTGAGAATAGTTGCTTGTCCTTACTCGATCCTTCGTAATCAGATATTCCCTTGGCTTTGAGATCATGAAAAGTACACGGCAGTTTTCTATCCAGTTTTTTCCCTGCAGCTTCCCTTGCGGTTTCCCACAGATCATTAAACCCACTTTTTGAATATTTAGTTTTTTTGCTGCTACAGATAACCGTTTCCCGCCCACCCAGGGTCTTTGCAAGTTCGATGGCGTTATGAAGCCGCTCGGTCCAGACTTTTATTTGTTTAGTCCCGGTCTTTCCCTGCTGGATAAAAATGCCTTCCGCGCTTACTTGCGACCATTTGAGAGAAAGAACATCGGAAACGCGAGCTGCACATAAGTAAGATATCTCCATGCCAACCCGGAGAGCTGGTGCCGCCTCTTCATAAATTGCCTGATATTCTTCGTCCGTCACGTACACGTCGCGGGCTTTTAAAGAGAACTTGCGCACTCCTTTGCACGGATTTCCTTTCACATACCCTCGCTCATATCCCCATGAGAAAACACGCGACATCCCTCCGAGTTCCTGGTTTGCCTGGTTAATGCTGCGCTGGCCACGTTTATCCATATAGATCCTGACCATCTCAATTTTTATGTCATCTGCTCGCATATTCCCGAACACTGGGACCAGGTTTTTTTCATACGATCTGTAATCAGTCTGCGTCCGTGGAGCCAGTTCAGCAAAAGCTGGGCTGCTGGTGAATAGCTTCCATAATTTAGAAAATGTCATTACATCTGAACGTTTGGCTTTCTCTTCCTCATAACGCGCCCATAGTCGGGACATACTTGTCCCGGTAATAGGTGCCAGTGTTACGCTTTGTTTTGTGCCTTTTGGCTTCCACACATAGCTATAACGGTTTTTAGTTACGCGTGGCGGAAGGTGCTTGTCTTTAGGATCTTTTCTTGGTCTGCCCATTGATTGCGTCGTAATTTGGCTCAAGTGCAACATATTCATCGACCTTAGGTAATTCAGAAACTCCGGGATCAATACTTCTGCGCAATACAATTGGGCGGTTCCGCCCATCAGTGGTGAACGGTATGCCGTGACACCGCAGTTGTCGCTGCTGGTGGGTGTAGCGCTGATAACCAGTAATTTCTGCAATTTCCTGAGGAGACAGTGTAAGTTCGTGCATAGCTCATCTCTCTGATGGCCTGCCTGTAAAAACATACCAGGCAGGACCCATAAATTGTGAAATTAGAAAATCAGTTTGCGGTCAGACGTTGCCAGATTGCAGAAACGTATTTGACCTGATGCCGGGCGTCAGAAAGTGCATTGTGCATATCACCTTCAAACGGGATGTCGAAGCGCGGATTTATACCGACAGATTTACCCAGTTCGACCATGGTCCTTACGTCCCTGTCATTCCAGAACGGAACAGCGAAGGGGGTATCTGTTAATGCGTATGCGCGGCGAAGAATGACGTTATCAAACGAACATCCATTACCCCATAACTGAACTGTGTGGCTTCCGTTAGCAGCGTTTTCAGCAATAAAGTCAGCCAGGAGTTCGAGGGTCTTAAGCAACCCCATGGCTTCATCAACAAGAATGACAGAGCGGGCTTCAGATGATTGTTTCAACCACCACTGAATCGTCGACGCATCCGGTTTCATGCCAAACGACATCGATGACTCCAGACTGACAACCTGGTAAAACTCGGCGCCAGTGTTACCAGTTGAAGGATCAAAAAATACAGCGCCGATAGAGACTATTGGGGCATCAGGACCGTTGCCCATGGTTTCCATATCAACCATCAGGTGAGTATAGAAAGCGTTCAGGGGATCCGTTTCAATATGGTGAACGGGTTCATTATTCAGGGAAGCTGACGCGTCACCAGTTGCATCAGTGCTTTTAACTGGCAAAACTGCTGTTTCGCTCTGAGACACTTCAGGATTAGCTTTGATTTCGTTGTTGTCAGTTTCTTCCATCTGCACATCGCTGGTGGCTTCCTCTGTATGGGTATGATGTAACTTATCCTCGACGGCGCGCTGGCGTACCTGGTCTACGACAGAAAGCGCTGGCGCTTGCTGGTTCCCCATCAGGCCATCGATGGAGAACACGCCGTTGCCCATGTTGGCGATTTCTGGTTGTTCGACTCCTGCCTTCTGTTCAGCTGTGACTTTCTCGTTAATCTCGATTTCCCAGCTTTTTTCTGGCACGTGACCGGCTGCCGCCAGGGTTTCTTCAGTTGGGTGCTGGTGGTCGGTTTCAGTCAGGTTCGCGTTGATATAACCAGATAAGCGGCCCGGAAAATTATGATGCTCTGGATGACAATTCCGGATCAGGGCAAAAATCGCAGCGCGGGAATAATCCAGGATGCCAGCGCGTTTGCGCAGGGCATCGGACCACTCTTTGAACGGGCTTTCGTTTTTAGCAATGATCTCTTTTGCACGACGGAAAACGCCACCAGGGATATCGTAGATGTTGAAATCCATTGGAAGTGTGGCCAGCGCAATATCAATGTCCAGAGTGTCCAGTGTATGGACAAGTGCCGGGTTACGATCGGTCTTATTGCCACCACCAGCGTTGGTTCCGGCATCAGAGCGTTGAATCTGTGACACACGATTGCCCTTACACCACTCTTTAACCAGCAACCCGCGGTCGATGTGTTCAGTACTGAACCAGGCCTTAAAGAACTGAATTACGGTAGACAAATCCACTCGTTTTCCATCAACCGGAAAAACGGTTTTCAGCGCGCTGACAATCTTCCAGATATCGATCTCTGGCGCTTTCCTGAATGGTTCTACATTCTCGGCGGCAAGCAGCAGGTTTTGCACATAGCTGTTATCCACATCCAGCTCGAGTTCCTGAATGGTTTTCTTCTGCTCAGTATCAATATGGTAAGCATATTCTTCAGAAATAAACTGAGCCAAAAGGCGCTGGCGTAGCGGGAGAGTCGCAACGGTAATGAGTTCTGGCGTTAAAGCTGGAACGGTGGGCTCATCACCCACAATTCGTGCTTTCTTATCGTTAACCCATTCCTGAACGGTAACAGCCCGTGCTTCTGGTTCCTCTATCCATTCGGTAATAAATTCCTCAAATGAAGCAACGGTATAGACCTGCTCATGGTCGAAGACTTCTTTTATTGCGTTTGCCAGTTTCCACTCAACATGGGCAGAAAGTTCTTTCACCGCTGGTACATTCGCAACGGCCAGTAACAGGTTTTGTACATAGAGATCATTTTCGTCCAGTTCCATTTTTCCGATCTCGATGTGCCGCGCTTCACTGATTTCCTTCTCTTCAGCGTCATTTAACAGGTGCGCAATTAGTCGCTGAGACAGGCGCAGGCGAGATATGGGGCGGAGCAGCGCTGGCGCATCGCTGGTGGGTACATTGGCACTGGAGGTTTCTGGTTTTTGCTGGCTGGAAGCCTCCAGATTTTCATCATCGGGCTTCTGTTTCAGTTGCCACGTCTGCTGGTCTTCTGCCAGTTCGTAACGATCGCACCATGTGTCATCAAGAGTGCTTTCCTCAGGAAGATCGTCAACAACAAACCAGTTGGTGCGGACAGGTAATTGATAGTCGGCGCCACGACCGACGGCAATATTGTTGTCTTCGAGAATATTGAGGATTTCGCGTTCTGCACGGGAATCTGATTTCGCAGAGAACCAGCAAAACAGGTTTTTTGCCTCAGTTGCTTTCGCTTTGGCTTTAATAAGATACGCATACGTTAACATTGCGTTCGGGCTCCATTGGATTGTAAGATACCCGGCAGCTGATGATCGCCGCCTAAGGTAGTGGTTATTGGTCAAAACTCGTTCCGGAAAGCTTTGGTCGGCTGACCGGGTACTTAACCCGCCTTGCGCGGGTTTTGTGCTTTATGGGGTAGGGGAATTCCCCTGCACCAGCTGTGCGACGGGGACCCACTCCAGAGCATTCAGCACGGGTTCGAATGAATCAGGCGTGTGAGTTACGGCGCGAACGACGTCAGCCACGCTGGGGTTTGCTTTGCTAAGGTGGTACCCGCCACCAGCGCCACGCTGGCTGGTGACGATTTCACTGCTGCGCAACTTCGAGAAAATCTGCTCGAGGTAAGACACAGACAGCTTCGATTCCTTACTGATTGATGCGATGGAAACCGGACTGCCGTTGTAAATCCTGTTGAGGATGGCAACCACCTGAACAGATGCCACCACACGTTTCATTCCAAACTCCATCATGCATCCTTTGCCGGTTCGCGACCGTATCCTGGGTTATCGTTTAAGGCGTCATTCAGAGCCTGCATTGCCTCATTATGTGGGAGAGTCAGAGCAAGTTTGATCGCCGTTCCAAGAGCTTCAGCCGCACATTCAAACTTACGAGCGAGCCTGGCTGTTTCATCAACTTGTTCACCCATCGCTTCCATTTCAAAGTTGTGCTCAGTCCAGACTTCATCCATCACATCACTTTCAACTTCTTCACGTAATGCTTCTTTTACTTCCAGAACAGGCAAAAACCCGATTAATGCCTCGGCTGGTGCGCTGCTGAAGCGCAATGCCAGATCGTTAGCTGACATAAAAACCTCCGGAAAAAAGCCCGCCACGGGACGGGCAAAGAACACTTTTCCAATTTAACCAGAACAGGCCTTCGTCTCCTGTTTGGTTACGATGGTGGTATTACCATCACAATGCCCTGTGCACCGGGCATGAGGCTGGCAACAGCCATTGGTCAAACTCGTTATGAACGAACTGCAGTCTGTTGGTCGGCAGACGGTTCGCCCTTCTGGGCAAGCGTGTAGCAAATCAGTCGAATGATTACTTCAATGCGATTTAGATGTACGGCCTGACACCGCACTGGTTTACGTGCGAAATCGATCATGGATTTATCCTCTTGCGTTGCCCTTGTCGCCAGGCTGGCGGAACGTTGAACCTGCTGCGTGTTAATACTTGTCATCTCATCCGGTGATTCGTATGCCGCCGGCAGCTACTTCGTGGGCGTCCTGCCTTGATGACTGATTTTCTAAAATCAGACTACAAATAAATATGTCATCAGTCAATGATGATTTGACATAAATTATATCAATGATTGTTTTTGTGGGTTCTTTTGGCGGTGGGAAGCAATAAAAAAGGCCGCCTTAAGCGACCTCTTGTATGGTTGGAGTCAATCTTTAGTGGGGGATGGCTCGATCTTTCTTTTGCTGAGAAATTCAGCCATGAATTTATCAAGCTCTTCAAGTCGATTGCTGGCTAGTTCAATGAAGCGGGTTTGTTCGACTTCTGGTAGCTGGTCAAAAATCTCCAGTAGCGCAGCTTGTTTCTCATTCAGTACCGTTTTACTTTCACTGGTCGCTTTAAGATAAGACTCTTCTTCATCGGTTAAAAAGAACCAATACAACGGCTTACCTAGAGCTTCTGGAAATAGGGCCAGTTTCTCTTTGCGTGGGAAATTTCCGGTATTGCACCAGTTACTAACCGTTTGTGAGTTTACCCCAACCCTGCGACCCAACTCAGATTGAGATATTCCAGCTTCATCAAGAGCTCGTAACAGTCTTTCTTCGAAGTTCATGTTCGTATCCAAATCAAACCCATAAGCAAGCATACAAACTTTCTTATCAGATGTGATTGATTAAGTTTCTTGACATTGACAAATTATTTATCAATTATGTGATTCTTAAATTGGGAGGAAGCATGAAAGATCACATTCAACAGAAAATACTTTCACTGTGTGGCAGCCAATCAGAACTGGCTCGCCGCTTAGGCAAAAACTCACAGACAGTTTCAGTCTGGTTTCGCACTCAAGTCGCCAGCACAGAGGTGCTAAACGCCTGCAGGGCGCTGGATTGGAAAGTCACCCCACACGAAATCAGACCGGATCTTTATCCAAACCCCACTGATGGTTTACCTCAAAAGGAGGCTTAATCATGCAATCAGCCACGTATCAACATCATAGCCAACGTTTAGCTATTCCGTTGAAAACGGAAAATCATTTTAAACCCCAGCGTCGTGACGGCATTCAGCACCGTGCCATATTGGCCGCCGTTCGTGAATGGGAATCGACATTACCAGGACAGGCACAGGAACGGATCGCTCAGCTGGTGGCAGAAGAATGGGCCAAAGCAGATGGCCGCGGAATTGCTGTTAATAAGCAGAATTTATTCCGGTATTTGAAAAACGAAGGGGGATCAGAAAAGTACACGGCTAACGTTATGCAGCTGTCAGGTTCAATTATTGCCGCTATGCCAGTTCAGATTGCCAGAAAACATGGGTTAAGTAATGCGAGCACAGAAGCGGAGCTGGTGGCGAACGCTATCAAGGAGTGCAGTGAGGCACACCAGGCGAAATTAGTCGGCGCGCCGTTACAGAAGCTCGAGAAGGAGATTCGTGAAGCGGCAATCGCTTTGTTCAACATGCTACCAGCTGATGCGGCGGGACCACTACTGGCGAGTATAAGCGCCGTAGCGCCGCAATTGTTTTAATCGAGTTTTGAGCAATAACCATTACGCGCCGGGAAACCGGACAAGGGAGTAAACATGGCAGCTCTGCCTTACATGCAACTTTACATTGCTGATTACCTGGCGGACACCATGCATCTGTCTACAGAAGAGCATGGCGCTTACCTGCTACTGATGTTCAATTATTGGCAAACAGGTCGCCCGATCCCCAAAAACCGACTATCGAAAATTGCACGGCTGAGTAACGACCGTTGGGATGCCGTTGAACCTTCGTTGAAAGAGTTTTTTAACGATAACGGTACCGAATGGGTACAGGAGCGTATAGAGCGTGATCTGGAGGTAGTTAAAAACTCAATCAGCCAAAAGTCAGCAGCTGGAAAAGCATCCGCTCAGGCGAGAAAAGCTAAAAAAGGAGCGAATAACGAACAAAATAACAACGGGTGTTCAACGGGTGTTGAGCCGCCGTTAAAACATACCGCCAACGGAAACCCAACTAATAAAGATACAGATACAGATACAGATCTTAAAGAAAACCAAGAGAGAGAGTTATACGCGCCAGGTGGCTTTTTACCGCCCATAGGCAAATTTCCGATCACAGATGACTGGACACCTGGTGATGACTTTGTACGCCAGGCTGCGCAGTGGGGAATAAACCTTGGGGATCTACCTGGGTATACCGCCGTCGAATTACAGCAGTTCCGGGATTACTGGAAATGCGAACGGAAAGTTAAACACCACATCCAGTGGGAACAGACTTTTGCTTCCAGCCTGAAAACATCACGCGCCAAATCTTCCTCACCATCGGCAGGTACACGTCGACAGGCTGGCTTTGGCGTTTCACAACCTGACACTCAGATCCCGCCGGGATTCAGGGGGTAATGATGAAATCGACGCATGATTTGCTTGGCCGTCTACGTAATCTCATGCCTGCAGGTGTTCAGCCGAAATTTACCAGCAGTCAGGAGTTAATGGCCTGGCAGCAGGAAGAAGGGCGAAAGCGCGCAGCTGAGCTGGAAAAACAAAATCAGCGTAACCGTTCAGAAAGGATTTTTGGGCGTTCAGGGATCTGCGAGTTGCACAGGGGGTGCTCATTTGCAAATTACCAGGTGAGCAACGACGGGCAGAAACACGCGCTGACGATGGCAAAGAGCTACGCCCATAACTTTGGGAATGGCTTTACCAGTTTCATATTCAGCGGCAGTTGCGGAACAGGGAAAAATCATCTTGCCGCGGCAATCGGGAACTACCTGCTTCAGCACGATTATTCCGTTCTGGTCGTGACAGTACCTGATTTGATGCTTCGCACCCGCAAGTGCTATGACGAGGGCCAGTCTGAGTCCGATTTGCTGGATGATTTGTGCAAGGTTGATTTGCTTGTTCTTGATGAGGTGGGTGTTCAACGTGATACGCGCAATGAGTGGGTATTACTTAATCAGATAATCGATCGCCGTATGGCGTCAATGAAACCAGTGGGGGTACTTACAAACCTGAATTATGACGAATTATCGAAAGTTCTGGGGGAGCGGGTCATGGACCGCTTAACCATGGATTACGGTATCTGGGTAAATTTCGCCTGGGGAAGTTATCGAAAAAATGTGACCCACTTACGGGTTGTGAAGTAACCAAAACGAGTATTGACCAATGACCATAGAAATCTCTCAGAAAGATCGGGTAGCGATAGTGGTACGCCATACCCCGAACTGCGTATTACGTGATGTGTGTGAAGCGTTAGATATTCCATCCGGTACCGCAGGTAAGTTTCTGCGCGCGCTTACTGTCAGTGGCACAGTCCTGCGTACTCATAACGGAACTCAGTATGTTTATAACATCGCTCCGGATGCAAAATTACCTGACGTAAAACTGCCCTTCATGGAAGAGAAAAGCGATCCGGTTGAAACGCAATTAGCGGAGAAAATGGCGAAAGACCTTAAGTCCCGGGGACTCTGGCGGCGCGCGGCAAAGGTATATACCGACATGTTAGACATTGCCCGCAGTTCAGCTGAAGTGGCACGTATAGCGCAGCAACGTAATGAATGCCTGCGTATGGCCCGGAGATGATCAGCATGCCAAGACCAAATACACCAGAAGAGCAGGCGGCACTTATCCGGGTGATTATCGAAGAGGTGAAAATCCGTGGACGCTTAACCGTTAGCGAGGCATCACAGATGTTGTCGCTGCATCGTCAGACTGCTGAGAAGTATTTCCGCGTAGCAGCTGAACGCGGCGAACTCATTCGTTACGGTCGTCTTGGTTTGTTCAGAGACCAGAAGGCGGTGATTGATTTCGATCTCCAGCGATTCTCATACGGCTCGAGTAAGTCTGTGAATGAGTTACCAGCTGATTTTCGGGGAAGTGCGGTTATGCGCCGGGTTATAGCTATCGTGGGGAGGATGCCAGCATGAAACCATCATACGAAGAATTAGAGAAAAAATGCGCATTGCAGCAATCAAAACTGGCTGCGATTAACGAGTTGATGAATGTCGTGGAAAAGGCCAGTGATATTGCAAAAGCAGGTATCGAAGAGCTGCAATCACAAAACGCAGACATGGCAGTACAGCTCGCTAACGCCGAGAGCAAGTGCAGGGAGTTGGCGGCGGAGAATGGACAGATGCTGCGTCTGCTGACAGACATTAGCGAAAACCACGACGAGTACGTGAATGCAGACGAATACCTGTATGCCGGTGTTCCGATGGATTACGTTTCTGAAATCAACACATACGTATCTCGCGATGTCGATGCTGAGAATCCTTTCAAGGCCACCGATTCTTTCCTGGCTGAAGTGCGGGCGCAGGGTGTGGAGCGCATGATTGAGGTTAAACAGCAGCAATTAGACGGTATGCACCCTGACACTTTTGCTATTGGTGCAGTTTGGGATTCTATTCGCAGGGATATCTACGAGTTGAAAGTCTTTGCTGAAATTCTTCGCCAGGAGGCAGCCCAATGACAGCACTCAACAAACAGGCGCTGCGCAGCAAGTCGCGGGCAGCAAGTGCCGGAGAATGGATTAAAGAGTCTGGCGATGGCTGGGAGGCTATTTGCAGTTCTGACAACCAGGCCAACGGTAACTTCATCATCGCGCACTTTGAAGGTCCGGATGCGGAAGCAAACCGTGAGTTTTCGCAGGCTGCTAACCCTGACACCGTTCTGGCATTGCTGGATGCGCTGGAAGCCGCAGAAAAGCGCATAGCAGAACTGGAGGCGCGAAAGGTGAACTTACCAGCAGCATGTGCTGATGATGAGTATTTCATTGATGGCGTTTTCCAGGCGTTGCGTTACGAGCGCGATGTTGAAAGAGCAATCCGCGCCGCTGGCATTGGCGTGAAGGGGGAGTGAGATGAAGACAATTGTTGTGACAATCGAAATTGATGTCCCCGATGAGGCGACAGACAAAGATATTACTGATTTTGTCGATGTTGAGTACGGTCAGTGCAACAGCATGAAGATGGATAACCCCTGCCGTGGTGATGCGGTTGAGATATTCAGCGCCACTTGGAAGAAGGACTAACCCATGACCAAACACTACCCGACCAAGCAGTTCCTGAACGAAGTTATCAGTAATCGTGAATTTGCCGAAGGTGTGCCGCCAGAGATTATCATCGTGATGGTCCGCCAGCTTATCGCCAGCATGGAGCAGGAGCCGGTGGCTGAAATTTGCCAGGCGCATGAATATGGAGTTGACGGGGAATTAACTCACAACCGAGATATCGATTATCACCAAGATGATATCGATCGCCTTCCTGTAGGGACAAAGCTCTACGCAGCACCACAGTTACCACAGCCAGTACCGGAGCATCTGGCGGCAGTGGCAACGCTTGAAAGTGAAGGCTACACCTGGCACGGTGGCCAACTCTGGAAGCCGCCAATTGGCAAAGCTCCTGCTTACATCACAGGTGAGCAGCCAGCGGTGGTTGATGTTGACGACAATTTCTACTCATGGTTCGGCAGGGAATGGCATGAGCATTATCAGCATAACCAATACACCACTGCAGCTAAGCAAACTCTCGGCGTGATGGCTGAATCTGCGTGGAAGGCTGGACGCAGCGCCGCAATTCTTCAGGCTGGCAACTCTCCGGTAGCTATGGATGGTTGGAAAGTAGAGGCAGAGCGACTGGCCGAGATACATGGCTGCAGTTTTGTTGTGTTCCGGCATGGGGAGGAACCTCAGTGTTCCGACCCTACAAAGGTAATCATCTCGTTCACGGATAAAGGCTTGGGTTATTCCGATGCTGGAAGCGCTACGGCAACCTATGATTGCCAGTGTCGCGCCTGCAGGCCAGTGACGATGAATGACATGCGGTTCGTTGTGTGCCCAGAATGCGGTAACAAGCGATGCCCTCATGCGAATGACCATAACAACGCTTGTACCGGCAGTAATGAACCAGGTCAGGCTGGTAGCGCGTATCCCGCAGTGATAAGAGATGAAATGAAAATGGGGGCGCGGCTCACAAAGCACCGATTTAAGCCTTAGTCCATATCCACGACCAGTGATGTATAATCCCCTCCATAAACCGAGGGGATTTTCTTATGTCTGATTTCAATATCGCAGCAAAATCAAAAGACGAGCAGGACAAGGTTAACGTTGATTTGGCGGCCAGCGGCGTAGCGTACAAAGAGCGCCTGAACATGCCGGTAATCGCTGAGCAGGTAGCCCGTGAGCAGCCAGAGCATCTGCGTGAATACTTCATGGAGCGAGTGCGCTTCTACCGAGAGCAGAGCCTGACACTACCGAAAGTATCCGATCCGCGCTATCTGGATATGGCTGCGCAGAACGAGAAGAAGTAACCGTTTGACACCTTCGGACTACAATTATACTGTATATGTATACAGTATTTATTGTGAGGTGTTTATATGGGCTTCCCGTCTCCCGCTAACGACTACGTCGAGCGTACCCTGAACATTGATATCCTGTGCCATATCGATGCCAACTGCATTCCCATTGAAACATCATCCGGATATGCGGTCATCGACAGGTCATTGAGAGTGAAGCAGGGTAACATGATACTCATCAATAACTGCGGCACTATGCAGTTTGCAAAGCTGATGGGGAAATCTCTTATCACGTCAGATGGTGAAGCTCTTGAAGGGCAAGTTCTTGATGATGTGAATGTGATAGGCGTGGTCACGTTTATCATAAATTCAACCAGGCCATCAGCAGCAGACTCAGCCCCGTTTTAAGCAAAATAAAATGGCAGACAACATTTGATTTAGTTTATCTCCATTCATCACTGAATATTGCAGTAGTTCGCCAAAGCTCTGGTGCGTGTAATCTTGCCGGAGTTTTGTCATCATAAACAAATGGCAGCTTAATAAAACATTGCTAATTCAACCCGCTACGGCGGGTTTTCTTGTTTTACTACCGACAGGAAATTAACAATTTGTGCTCTTAAACCGTTGATCATTTCCGTGTATCGGTATACTGTATAAAAACACAGTATATGCAATGGGGACCATTATGAAAGTTGAATTAACCATTGATCGCATGAAAGAACTTCCTAAAGGCGCGGTACCAGCGCTGGAGAAAGAATTGCTTAAGCGTCTGAATGATCACTATGACAATTGCAGGCTCACAATCCGCCGCGCTGGTGCGGATGGTTTAAGTGTTTTTGGTGGCGACAAGGAAGATAAAAAGAAAATAGAGACTATCCTCCAGGAAACCTGGGAAAGTGCGGACGACTGGTTTTATTAATTTTTTGGGTGTTACTTTGATCCCGTTTGCATGGGGGAGTTTAAGTGAAAGAAAAAGTAGAATTGCCCAAAAAAGGCTACGCAGTCATCAGATGTCACGATGGGGTCATCGTTGCCAGACTGCAATCATTTCCTGAGTGTGAGCGCGCCCTGATGTACCGCCGCGGTAGCATGGTGTCTTTCATGCCTCTTCAGGATAATGAAATTATTGGTACACCAACGTTGTTTACTCAGATGCTGGAAAGGGCTGGTTATCGCGTTACCCAGAATTCTGTTACACTCCCGTCATAGGCCTGAACAACCTATACCTGCTGCGCCACAGGAGAAAAGCCCATGGCGCAAGATCAATTCAAGCAATCCCACATACTGACGTTAACCAACGCCAGCGATTTTCTTTTTGTCGCATCCAGAGGTGCGTTATGAAGAAAAGCTGGTTTCAACATACCCAACTCACCACTGAGCAGGCTGACGAACTGGAAGCCCGCTATCGCGCAAAGCAGATTAAGACCGAGCGTAGTCTGGATAATGACTTCATTCACTGGACGATCAGCGCGTTCTTGCCAGAAGTATCTAAGCCTCCGCGTCAGGACAGAACCTGGCAACAACGGATCTGGAGGTGATTGTGAAAGTCTACGATATCACCCCAATGGGCAAGCCCCGAATGACGCGCGCTGACAAATGGAAAAAGCGCCCTGAGGTTCTGCGTTACCGCGCTTTCTGTGATGAAGTTCGTCTGCGGGGTGTTGAGCTGGCGGAAAGCGGTTCACATGTCACCTTCATTCTTCCGATGCCAGCGAGCTGGAGCAAAAAGAAACGTGCTGAGTTCAACGGCAAACCACACCAGGCTAAACCTGATTTCGACAACATGATGAAAGCCCTGATGGATGCTATTTACGAAGATGACGCTCACATCTGGGATTCACGCGTCACAAAATTATGGGGAGAGAAGGGACAAATAATTATCGGGGAGATTGCAGAATGAGGGCGCTGCTGAAGCCGGTGGTTGCGCGTGAGCTTGGAATTGTGCTGCTCAAGCCGGGCAGCGAGCTGATGTCATTATTCAGTTGCGAACGTGTACTGGTAGAAAGCCAGCCAGCAGGTATGGAGCGTTTGCCTGCTGGCCGTGTTCCTGACGTTCGCCAGCCGCTTGCCAGTGACGAGTCACTGTGGCCGTTCTTCCTGGATGAAAAGGTTATGAAGGCTGCTGGTGGTTTGAGCGGCCTTGATTACTGGCTTTTGCGTTATGGCGGCAGCTGCTGCCAGTGGCCACACAGCGATTACCATTATCACGAGTTAACCACTCTGCGTCATGAACCTGGATCGGTTCTTCTGTGTGGGCATTGTGATAACCATTTGCGTGACCACTACAGCGAACAACTTGCAGAGCTGGCGAGACGTAATGTTATTAGCTGGATTATCAACAGCATTATGGTGGCGCTGAATCAGGATCCTTCCAGAGAACTGTCGCTGGCGGAGCTATGCTGGTGGGCGGTGCGTATGGGTGTTACCGACGCAATTCCCGAAACAGTAGCCAGTCGGGCGCTTCATATTCCTTCGGAAGAGCATCAGTCAGTTATGCGTGAATGCGATATCGAACCCGGTGTAACCGCCACCAGCATCATTGCAGCCAAAGCCAGCGCAGTAACCGTGAACATGGCACCAGCACAGGTTCCAGCGGTAAAGCCAGTAATTGGTGTTCTGGTCGATCCTGAGTCCCCGCAAACCTATATGAAACGTCCAAAACGAATCCGCTGGATGGCCCCCCGATATCTGGAATGGATTAAAACACAGCCCTGTGAATGCTGCGGCAAACCATCCGATGACCCACACCATTTAATTGGCTGGGGGCAGGGAGGTATGGCAACGAAGGCGCATGATATTTTCGCGATCCCTTTGTGTCGCCAGTGCCATACAGAATTACATAACGACCCGGTGAAGTTTGAGCGAAACCATGCACCTCAGCCGGTAATGATAATCAGAGTGCTGGACCGGGCTTATAGGCTTGGCGTTCTGGCGTAAGGAGAAGAACAGGATGACACCACGTCAACGCCGCAATCATGTTGAAGCACTTGGTAAAGCTGCATCTGCGCCGCGTAAAAGCTGGCTGGGTAAATGCATTCTTCTGACGGGGATCCAGTCCGGATGGATTAAATCCCTGCTCACTACATGGGGTGATGGTGTGGGTGGAAAAACAGCACCACGTATGCCGCGAGGACACGCGTGCTGGAATGTACTTAAGGGACGGAACTGGTCAGATAAGGCGTTAGAGCGATTCACCGTTGCGTTAAATCAGGCGAGAGAAGAGGGATTCCGTGGACAGCAGGCAATGAACAGGGCACACAGCATTCTCTGGCCCCAGTCGCCCGCCAGTGTAATTGACGAGGCCCTGCATAGTGACGATGTCGATTTTGTTGAGCAATGCGTACTGCAGGCGCTGGATATAAACGATCCGGTTTATGTTGTTGGTCTTCAGTATTACACCACACGAAAAAAAATCTCAGATATAACCCGGGAACTGCAGGCGATTGCGCCCTGGCTGACACAAGAAAAGGCCAGAGAGCGAGTGAAATGGTGTTTACAAATTTTCAGAGCAAAGGTGTTCCTGTCCGCGAAAGCACTTTTGGAAAGCGAGGAATAATGTTTTAGCTTTTTTGTGCTGCTTTTTGTGTCTGGTATTGAAAACTACCCAGAAAGTTAGATAATTCATTCATGCTTGGCAGAGCTGCGCCACGATGGCAGCGACGAAAAGCGAACAATTTGAATATAACGAGAACCCCGCCAGCGCGGGGTTTTTGCTTTCCGGCGATACGACAGGGGTATTCGCGAGGTGCATTGCACCAGTACCCCTGTCATATCGTCGATCTAATCTTCCACAAATATTAAGCCTCGCAATTCTGCGGGGCTTTTTCATTTCAGGCTCACGGGTATCACTCACTACGTGCTTTGTTGATAAATCCAGCCCGTGAAGCCTGACCCTTTCATCACACACAGCGCCATCCGAAGAATCGGAGGTGAGGCTATGACCAGAATGAGCACCATTTACAGCAGACTTTCATATGGATCAGGAACCACGCTTGCCGGCTGCGGTGTATCAGCGAAGGCATATGCCGAAACAGCCAAAACAGCAAAAGAGGTGTCCTGGATGTTGGCCGACAGAATTGCAGGGTTAAGCCTGAGTGACTGGGCAATTATTGTCGGTATCGCATGCACAGTTATCACCTGTGCAGTGAACTGGTATTTCCGCTGGAAAGAACGGGAGGATCGGCGCAATGGCTATGCCACCAAAGCTGAAGAATAAACTGAGCGCAGCGGTTGTTGGTTTGATTCTTGCGGGGGCTTCCGCGCCCGTGATTCTCGATCAGTTTCTGGATGAGAAAGAGGGTAACAGCCTGACAGCATATCGCGACGGCGGCGGAATCTGGACTATTTGCCGTGGCACCACGTTGGTTGATGGTAAGCCAGTAGTTCAGGGCATGAAGCTGTCTGCTCAGAAATGCGCCAAGGTGAACGCCATAGAACGCGACAAGGCGCTGGCGTGGGTTGAGCGAAATGTCAAAGTACCACTGACCGAACCACAGAAAGCTGGGATCGCGTCTTTCTGCCCATATAACATCGGCCCCGGAAAATGTTTCCCGTCTACGTTCTATAAGCGAATAAATGCTGGCGACCGTAAAGGTGCTTGTGAAGCGATCCGCTGGTGGATTAAAGACGGCGGCCGCGATTGTCGCCTGACCAAAGGCCAGAAAAATGGCTGCTATGGGCAGGTAGAGCGTCGAGACCAGGAAAGCGCGCTGACGTGCTGGGGGATAGACCAGTGAACCTGCGCTATCAGTTCATTGTTATTTCGTTGCTGGTGGCCGTTGCATTCATCGCGGGTAGTGTATGGAGCAGCCGCGGTTGGGAAAAGAAGTGGGCAGAGCGTGACAGCGCGGAATCATCGCAAACAGCGAACGCTCAGACTGCCGCCCGTATGATTGAACAAGGGCGCATAATTGCCCGTGATGAGGCTGTAAAAGATGCACAAGCACAAGCCGCTAAATCTGCTGCCACTGCTGCTGGCCTGTCTGCCACTGTTAGCCAGTTGCGTACCGAAGCAACAAAGCTTGCCGCCCGCCTGGACGCCGCAAAGCACACCGCAGATCTTGCCGCTGCCGTCAGAAGCAAAACAACCGACGCCACCGCAGGAATGCTCGCCAACATGCTCGGAGATATTGCAGCAGAAGCTCAGCGATATGCTGGAATCGCTGACGAACGCTATACCGCCGGAGTGACGTGTGAACGCATTTACGACTCGGTGAGAGAGCCAAATAACAATCCCGCAGCCTCGCAATAGCGGGGCTTTTTGCTAATTGAGGTATCAAAATGACCGTTCGCGCAAAATTTCGTTGTCACTTCATCCAGAAAGCAGAAGACGATTCACATCGTACAGTCCACATGAGCCCTGTAACCGCAGACACCCCAGAAAACAAAAACTGGTCAAAGTACACACCTGGCGGTCTGTTGCAGATGCACATCTCCAACCCGGCAGCATTCGAACAGTTTGAGCAGGGCAAAGAATACTTCATCGATATTCAGCCAACTGAGTAAGCCATTCCAAAGCTCATCTGCGGGTGGGCTTGATAATGGTTATAACGGCAAGAGGATAAAATTATGCACCAGTAAAACGGATAGACCGCAGCAGCCGAAAGGCGGCAAGTGCAGGGTAATGACCTGCTCCCGAGTCTCCATGTAGAGAGCCAGCATTGCATCTGGTTAGGGTTAATGAACATCGTGCACCGGAACGCAGCGTGATAGCCAGTCGCGCATCGGTTAGAGCTAACGGGGAGTAGAGACGAACCGGGGTAATCAACTCAAGGGCATGAGCGCGGCCACTGCGAGAGAGTGGCAAGCATTACAGCAGGCATTCAATGAGTGCCTGCGATAATGCTATACGTTTGGGGAGTGAATATGCCACCGCGCACACCGAAGGCTTGTCGCGTTCGCTGCTGTCGGAACACCACAACAGACCCGTCTGGCTACTGTGAAAATCACAAAGGTGAAGGCTGGAAGTCCTATAAGCCAGGTCAATCGCGACAGCAGCGTGGATACGGAACAAAGTGGGAAGTTATCCGGGAGCGGATACTTAAGCGAGACAAAGGGCTGTGTCAGAACCATCTTCGGCAGGGGATCGTGAAGCAGGCGTCCTGCGTGGACCACATCAAAGCGAAGGCCCACGGCGGTACTGATGAAGACAGCAACCTTGAAAGCCTGTGCTGGTCGTGCCACGCCGCGAAGACCGCGCGTGATCGGCTCAAGTGAGAATCGATGTCATCATTAGCCAGGGGAGGGGGAGGTCAAATCTCTGCGGCCGCGCGCCTTCCGGACTGCCCGCCTCCTCGTTTTTTTATACCCGCGAAAAATCAAATTTAACCAGGAGTGTCGCTTATGGCTGGAACGGCGGGGCGTTCCGGGCGCCGCCCAAAGCCAACGGCGCGCAAGGAGCTGGCTGGGAATCCCGGTAAGCGAGCCCTGAACAAAGAAGAGCCGGTGTTCACTCCCATCAAGGGTGTTGCACCGCCGGAGTGGTTTGCAGAAGACGATGGTCTGCCTATGGCTACCGTCATGTGGGAGCTGACAACGAAAGAGTTATGCGGTCAGGGCCTGCTCTGCGTTACTGATCTCGCTGTGCTCGAACGCTGGTGCGTTGCTTATGAGTTCTGGCGCCGTGCAGTGAGGAACATCGCGAATGATGGGCTTACCATCAACGGCGCGATGGGCGGAAAGATAAAGAATCCAGAGCTCACCGCGAAGAAAGAACAGGAATCGGAGATGAGTTCTACCGGTTCGATGCTTGGCCTCGACCCCAGCAGTCGCCAGCGCCTGGTCGGGCTCGCTGGCCAGAAGAAGACCTCTAACCCATTCCTGAAGATGATCAACGCATGAGCCGCAAATCGTACCCCAACGTTAACGCCGCGAATCAGTACGCCCGCAACGTTGTGCGGGGTAAGCTCCCGGCGTGCCAGTATGTCATTCAGGCCTGCCAGCGCCATATCGATGATATGGCTCAGGAGAAAAGCCGAAAATTCCGGTACCGCTTTGATAAAGATATGGCGGAGAAGGCCGCGAAGTTTATTCAGCTGCTGCCACACACTAAGGGGGAGTGGGCGTTCAAAAGGATGCCAATCACCCTGGAGCCCTGGCAGCTGTTCATTATCTGCTGTGCTTTTGGCTGGGTGCAGAAGGGATCGAAGCTTCGTCGTTTCCGGGAGGTCTATACCGAGATCCCCCGTAAGAACGGAAAATCGGCGATTTCTGCAGGCGTGGCGCTTTACTGCTTCACCTGTGATAACGAGTTCGGTGCAGAGGTTTACTCTGGCGCCACAACGGAAAAGCAGGCGTGGGAAGTATTTCGGCCAGCCCGTTTGATGTGCAAGCGCACGCCACTGCTGGTGGAAGCTTTCGGTATAGAGGTAAACGCCTCAAACCTGAACCGGCCGGAAGACGGCGCCCGCTTCGAGCCACTGATCGGCAATCCCGGCGACGGGGCCTCGCCACACTGTGCGATAGTCGACGAATATCATGAACATCCGACCGATTCGCTGTACACCACTATGCTGACGGGCATGGGGGCCCGCCGGCAACCGCTGATGTGGGCGATCACCACAGCAGGCTACAACATCGAGGGGCCTTGCTACGACAAACGCCGTGAAGTGATTGAGATGCTGAATGGCTCGGTACCCAATGAGGAGCTGTTCGGCGTTGTTTATACAGTCGATGAAGGAGATGACTGGACCGACCCGAAGGTGCTGGAGAAGGCAAACCCGAATATGGGGGTGTCGGTGTACCGAGACTTCCTGTTGAGCCAGCAACAGCGCGCAGTTAACAATGCCCGCCAGGCGGGCGTGTTCAAAACGAAGCACCTCAATATCTGGGTCGCTGCCCGCGCCGCGTTCTTCAACCTGGTGTCCTGGCAGAACTGCGAAGATAAGACGCTGACGCTGGACCAGTTCGAAGGTCAACCTTGCGTGCTGGCGTTCGACCTGGCGCGCAAACTGGATATGAACAGCATGCCGCGGCTTTTTACCCGGGAGATTGACGGAAAAACGCATTATTACTGCGTGGCGCCGCGGTTCTGGGTGCCGTATGACACTGTATACAGCGTAGAAAAGAACGAGGATCGCCGGACTGCTGAACGTTTTCAAAAGTGGGTTGAGATGGGACTGTTGACGGTAACGGATGGCGCGGAGGTTGATTATCGCTACATCCTTGAAGAGGCCAAAGCAGCAAACAAACTCAACCCAGTAAGCGAGTCTCCGATTGATCCATTCGGTGCGACGGGCCTTTCTCATGACCTGGCTGATGAAGGGCTTAACCCCATCACCATAATCCAGAACTACACCAACATGTCTGACCCGATGAAAGAACTGGAAGCAGCAATTGAGTCGGGACGTTTTCACCACGACGGCAACCCGATCATGAGCTGGTGTATCAGTAACGTCGTCGGGAAATATCTGCCAGGTAATGACGATGTGGTTAAGCCGATCAAAGAGCAGAACGAAAACAAAATCGACGGCGCGGTTGCGCTGATTATGGCGATTGGTCGTTCGATGCTTTACGAGAAGGTTGACTCAATTTCTGAACGCATCGAATCACGCGGCATACGTTCACTTTAACCGAGGCGTTTATGATCCTGACGATACTCACTCCGCTGATAGGAGTGCTGGGGGCGCTTTTGCTTTCATTTGGGGCATGGATGATTTATCCCCCCGCTGGCTATATTTCTGGTGGTTTGCTGTGCTTGTTATGGTCCTGGCTGATGGCAAAATTCTTGTCAACTTCGCTGAACAGCACCGGGGGTGACTGATGTTCTTCCGTGGGATGTTCACTAAAAGCGATCAACCAGTGACCACGCCAGCAGAACTGGCGCAGGATATTGGGCTGACCTATGACACCTATACTGGCAAGCGCGTAAGCAGCCAACGCGCAATGCGGCTCACTGCCGTTTTTTCCTGCGTCAGGGTGCTTGCCGAATCCATCGGCATGCTACCTTGCAGTCTGTTCCAGACCACTGATACGGGGAAAAAAAAAGCGACAGGAGAAAGGCTGTTCAAACTTCTGACCCTAAAACCCAATGGGTACATGACTCCGCAGGAATTCTGGGAGTTGGTAATCCTCAGCCTCTGCCTTAGAGGGAATTTCTACGCGTACAAAGTAAAAGCCTTTAATGAGGTCGTAGAGCTGTTACCGATCGACCCCGGATGTGTAGTACCAAAGCTCAACAGCAATTGGGAACCGGTCTACCAGGTAACATTTCCTGATGGCTCAACAGACGTGCTCAGCCAGGATGATGTCTGGCATGTTCGCATCATGACACTGGATGGGCTGGTGGGGCTGAATCCTATCGCTTACGCAAGGGAAGCCATTTCTCTTGGTTTAGCCACTGAAGAACATGGCGCCAGACTTTTTGGCAATGGTGCTGTCACATCAGGGGTATTGCGAACAGATAGCGAATTAAGCGATGCGGCATACGCCCGCCTGAAAGCTGATTTTGAGGAAAAACATCAGGGGCTGGGAAATGCCCATCGACCCATGATCCTTGAAATGGGTCTGGACTGGAAATCAATGGCGTTGAACGCAGAGGACAGCCAGTTCCTTGAGACCCGTAAATTTCAGTTAGAGGAAATTTGCCGACTGTTTCGTGTGCCGATGCACATGGTTCAGAACACTGACCGAGCAACATACAGCAATATCGAAGAGCTAGGGATGGGGTTTATAAACTACTCCCTTGTTCCCTACCTCACACGCATTGAACAGCGCATCAACATTGGCCTGATTAAAGATTCCAAACAGGGTGTTTATTACGCGAAGTTTAACGTGGGAGCTCTGTTGCGTGGCGATATGAAGTCTCGATTTGATGCTTATGCGACAGCCATTAACTGGGGTATGTACTCACCCAATGATTGTCTTGAGCTGGAGGATCGCAACCCTCGTCCAGGTGGCGATGTTTACCTCACACCAATGAACATGACAACGAAACCATCCGATGGCAGTAAACAAGCCAAAACTGAGGAACATAAAAATGCCGATGACTAAGCAGCGGATGGATATACCGCTGAAACTGAAATCCGTCAGCGACAACGGTGAGTTTGAAGGCTATGGCTCTGTGTTTGGTGTTAAGGACAGCTACGACGACGTGGTTGTACCGGGCGCGTTCAGCAAGTCTCTGGAAACATGGCGGGAGAAGAAATCTCTTCCTGCAATGCTCTGGCAGCACCAGATGGATGAGCCGATCGGTATTTACACCGATATGAAAGAGGATGATATCGGACTGTTTGTGAAAGGACGTCTTCTCATTGATGACGATCCTCTCGCAAAGCGTGCCCACGCCCATATGAAGGCCGGTTCTTTAACCGGCCTTTCTATTGGCTACATGCTGAAGGACTGGGAGTACGACCGATCAAAAGAGGTGTTTCTTCTCAAAGAGATCGACCTGTGGGAGGTCAGCCCGGTTACGTTTCCGTCCAATGACGAGGCGAGAATCAGCGATGTGAAAAGTGCGTTTGCCCGTGGCGAATTGCCTTCACAGAAAAGTATTGAAAGAGTCCTGCGTGATGTTGGGCTCTCACGAACCCAGGCCAAAGCATTCATGGCCGGGGGATATAGCACACTGAATCTGCGCGACGCTGATGATGTGGACTCTGCTTTGAATGCACTTAAAAACATCACATTTTAATCTGGAGTAAAAACATGGCAGTAGAAATTAAAGATGTAGAGCTGGTCGCGCAGGAACTGCAGGCGAAGTTTGAAGACTTCAAATCAAAAAACGATAAGCGAATTGATGCGATCGAGCAGGAAAAGGGCGCGCTGGCGGGTCAGGTTGAAACACTGAACGGTAAACTGTCCGAATTGGAAAATCTGAAGTCCGATCTGGAAGCCGAACTGGCTGCATCCAGACGACCTGGCGGTGGTTCAAAGGGCAAATCAGTAACCGAGCACAAAGCAGCCTTTATGGACTTTGTCCGCAAGGGTAATGAAGATGGCCTGCGTGAACTGGAACAAAAAGCACTTCAAACTGGTGTGGATGCTGATGGTGGTTATGCTGTGCCGGAAGATCTGGATCGTAGTCTTCTGAATCTGTTGCATGATGAAGTCGTGATGCGTCAGGAAGCGACTGTTATCTCATTGAGCACGCCTGACTATCGCAAGGTGGTCAACACCGGTGGTGCAAAATCGGCCTGGGTGAGTGAAACACATGCCCGTAACGCGACAGATACACCAACGCTGGCGCAGATTAAACCGTTCATGGGTGAGATTTATGCTAACCCACAGGCGACCCAAACCATGCTTGATGACTCGTTCTTCGATGTTGAGTCGTGGATCAATAGCGAGCTGGCGTTAGGGTTCTCTGAGGCGGAAGAAATTGCCTTCACTACTGGTGACGGTAGTGATAAACCAAAGGGTTTTCTGGCCTATGCCTCAACCCTGGTTGATGACAAAACCCGTCCGTTCGGCACTCTGCAGCATATTCTCTCTGGCGCGGCCACTGGGCTCACAGCCGATGCGATCATCAAGCTGATTTACACGCTCCGCAAAGTACATCGCAACGGTGCCAAGTTCATGATGAACAACAACACGCTGTTTGCAGCGCGCATACTGAAAGATAAAGAAGACAACTACCTGTGGCGCCCGGGTCTGGAGCTCGGTCAACCGTCAATGCTGGTGGGCTACGGTATCGCTGAAAACGAGCAAATGCCGGATATTGCCGCTGATGCCAAGGCCATTGCATTTGGTAACTTCAAACGTGGCTATACGATTGTTGACCGCCTGGGTACTCGTGTTCTGCGCGACCCGTACACGAACAAACCATTTGTTGGTTTCTATACCACCAAACGAACTGGCGGCATGCTGACAGATTCACAGGCTATCAAGATCATGCAGATTGGCGCACCTGTAGCCCCTTAACATCAAACGTAGGCGGGGTGGTGCCCGCCTTCAGGAGTTGAAATGATCATCCTTTTAAAACCGCTTAAGTGGTCGCCAGATGGTTGCCGTATCGAAACTATTGACGCTGGTGAACATGAAGAACTCCCGGCTCGTGCAATTGAGATTGCAGGGCAAATCGGCATTCTGGGAGAAACCAAATCTGATGGTGAGGGGGGTGTTCCGCCGGCACCAAATCCTGATGACGATCCACCTCCGCCCTCTGAATCCGATCCAGATAGTGAGTCTGGTTCTGTAGTGGATGAGAAGTCGCAGAAAAATGCAAAAAAATAACCCGCTCTGCGGGTTATTTTATGGGTGACGCCAATGCTTATCACGTTAGATGACATAAAGATCCAGTTACGACTTGAAGCCGATTACAGTGAGGAAGACCAGTACCTCGCATTGATAGGCAAAGCCGCTGAATCTCGAATGTCAGAATACCTGAACCGAAATATCTACGTCGAAGGTACAACGATACCGCCTACGGACCCTGACGGGATGATTATTCCTGCATCTCTTCGCCTTGCCCTGTTACTCCTGGTCACTCATTTCTACGAGCACCGTTCAACGGTCAGCGAAGTAGAAATGGTGGAGTTGCCAATGGCATTTACCTGGCTCGCGCGACCGCACCGGATTTACCCGCAATGAAACTTCGGCAGACGCAAACCAGCGCGACTTACCTGCTTCCCGATCCGGGTGAACTGGATAAGCGGGTGCAACTCCGAAAACGGGTTGATGTACCCGCGGCTGATTTCGGTACAGAGCCTGAATATCCGGTCTCACGCCCTGTTTGGGCAAAGATCGTTCAGACCAGTGCAACGACATACCAGGAAACGGCCCAGACTGACAACGTCATTACGCATTACATCACCATTCGCTGGCGTAGTGGCATCACCTCCGATTTTGAGGTAGTGCAGGGCGATCTGGTGTTCCGCGTTAAGCGTGCCAGGGACCTGAACAGTAAGCGTCGTTTTCTGCTACTCGAGTGCACGGAGCTGGGCACCGAACCAGCCTCAACCGGAGGGAACGGTAATGGCAACTCCCTTTTTTCACGTTGATTTTCAACAGCCAAAAGAGATGCGGTTCAACCGGGCACGTGTCCGGCGGGCGTTTACCCACATAGGGCAGCGCCATATGCGTGATGCCCGCCGTCTGGTGATGCGCCGCGGGCGTTCCGAGCCTGGCGATAACCCCGGCTATCAAAGCGGTCGCCTGGCGAAGTCCATCGGTTATATGGTGCCTAAGGCCAGCAAGAGCCGACCCGGCTTTATGACTCGTATTGCGCCGAACCAGCGCAATGGGCAGGGAAACAGACTGATCACCGGCGACTTCTACCCTGCATTTCTGTTCTACGGTGTACGCGGTGGAGCCAAACGTCGCCGCAGCCATCATCGTGGTGCTTCAGGCGGCAGTGGCTGGCGCATGGCACCGCGTAACAACTTCATGGTCGAGACGCTGAAGAAAAACAGTCCGTGGACCCGATATTATCTGGCGCGCGAACTACGTCTCTCACTCAAACCGGAGAAGCGGCGCTGATGAAACTGAGCCCCATAATTGCCACTCTGCGCGCACGTTGTGCGCTTTTTCAGAACCGTGTGGCAGGTGCTGCGCAGTTTAAAGATCTGCCTGACGTTGGGAAGATGATCTTTCCCGCCGCGTATGTTGTGCCGGGTGATGACTCTCCGGGTGAGCAGAAAAGCCTGACGGATTACTGGCAAACGATCCGCGAAGGTTTTTCCGTCATCGTGTTTGTCAGCAACAGCCGGGATGAGCGTGGCCAGTTTGCATCCTTCGATGTGGTGGATGAGGTTCGTCAGTCACTTTTCAAGGCGTTGCTTGGCTGGAATCCGAAAGAGCACGGAAACCCCATCACCTATGACGGCGGCACGCTCCTGGATGTAAATCGTCACGAACTGATTTATCAGTTCGACTTCGTTGTTGAGTCCGAACTCACTGAAGATGATACCCGACAGCAGGACGATCTGAACGCGCTGGATGAGTTCAAAAGTCTCTCCATTGATGTTGATTTTATCGATCCCGGCAATGGGCCCGACGGCAACATCGAGCATCACACGGAATTCACTCTCCCCACCTGAGGAAAAACATGTTTGTGAAACCCAAAGAAGGGCGGTCAGTTCATGACCCCGCCCGCGGTGACCTTTTGCCTGCAGAAGGGCGAAACGTTGACGAAAGCCAGTACTGGTACCGTCGGGAAATCGACGGAGATATTGAAATTGTTCAGCCATCGAAAGACGCTGATACGGATAAGAAGGCGAGCGCTAAATGACAGTCTCCATGAATAATATCCCGTCCGATCTGCGCGTTCCGCTGTTCTACGCCGAAATGGACAACAGCGCAGCAAATACCGCGCAGACCAGCGCGCCATCCTTGCTGATTGGCCATGTTAATTCCGGCGCCAGTATTGCTACAAACCAGCTGGTATTCATGCCATCAAAAGATTATGCAATTCAACAGTGCGGAGCGGGCAGCCAGCTCGCGCGCATGGTTGAGGCATACCGACTGACAGACCCATTTGGTGAGCTATGGGTTGTCGCTGTAGCTGATACCGGAACAGCCGCAACGTTCACGCTGACAGTCACTGGCGCGGCCACAGAGTCTGGTGTTGTTAGCCTGTACATTGGACGCCGCCGTATCCAGGCCAACGTTACCACTGGGGATGATGTCACGGCCATTGCCTCGGCTATCGCTGCGGCGATTACCGCTGACGGGCAGACGCCATTTACCGCCGCTGCAACAACTGGTGTTGTCACACTCACTTCCCGCCATAAAGGCACCTGGGCAAATGACATTCCGGTCACTCTGAATTACTACGGCTTCAGCGGTGGTGAAGTGCTGCCTGCTGGGGTGCTTATTGCTATCGCAGCGGGTACCGCAGGCTCGGGTGCTCCGGTTCTGACTGGTGCTATTGCCGCAATGGGTGACGAGCCGTTCGATTACATTGGCCATCCGTTTAACGATACAGCGTCAATGAACACCTTCACGCTGGAAATGAACGATAGCAGCGGCCGCTGGAGCTGGTTACGTCAGATTTATGGTCATATTTACACGGCAAAAATCGCCGCAGTAAGTGACCTGATCACCGTTGGGGATATGTTCAACGACCCACATGTGACACTGGCAGGTTATGAAAAAACGGTGCAGGCCTGTCCTGATGAGCTGGCTGCGAGCCGAACGGCCCGCGCAGCAGTGTTCCTGCGCATCGACCCGGCACGCCCGACGCAAACGGGTGAGCTGACGGGGATGTTGCCGCCACCGACCGGTAAACGTTTTATCCGTACTGAGCAGCAATCGTTGCTGACTCACGGTATCGCCACAGCGTATGCAGAAGGCGGTGTGCTGCGAACTCAACGCGATATCACCACCTACAAAAAGAACGCCTACGGTGTAGCGGATAACAGCTATCTGGACAGCGAAACACTGCATACCAGCGCGTATGTGCTTCGCCGCCTGAAATCGGTTATTACCAGCAAGTATGGCCGCCATAAACTTGCCAGTGATGGCACGAGCTTTGGCCCCGGCCAGGCGATCGTTACCCCTGCAGTAATCAAAGGGGAGCTGTTGGCAACATATCGTAAGATGGAGCGGGAAGGCATCGTTGAAAACTACGATTTGTTCAAGAAATACCTGATCGTTGAACGTGATGCTAACAACCCAGCCCGCATCAACGTTCTGTACCCACCTGACTACGTTAACCAGCTGCGTGTGTTCGCGCTGCTTAACCAGTTCCGTCTTCAGTATCAAGAGGAGTCCGCATAATGCCGCGCATTGCAGGAACCTGTTATTTCAAAATTGATGGTCAGCAATTATCCATGACCGGCGGTATTGAGGTGCCGATGAATACTAAGGTCAATGATGATGTCATTGGCCTTGATGGCTCGGTGGATCGTAAAGAAACGCACCGTGCGCCCTATATCAAAGGCACCTTTAAAGTACCGAAAGATTTTCCGGTCAGCAAAGTAACGACTTCAGACCAGATGACCATTACAGCCGAACTGGCAAACGGTCAGGTTTATGTCTTGTCTTCAGCCTGGCTGCACGGAGAAGCAAACCACAACGCCGAAGAAGGTACGGCGGATCTTGAATTCCACGGTGAAGAAGGGGATTACCAGTAATGAAAGAAATTA
Source organism: Citrobacter sp. Igbk 17 (assembly GCF_028069775.1). Taxonomy (NCBI): domain Bacteria; kingdom Pseudomonadati; phylum Pseudomonadota; class Gammaproteobacteria; order Enterobacterales; family Enterobacteriaceae; genus Citrobacter; species Citrobacter sp. Igbk 17. Next base: position 84,110 of record NZ_JANEWI010000017.1, read on the forward strand.
AACTCAGCAAATCGGTTCGTGCTCATGGTGATGAGCTCTATGTGCTGGAACTGCGCGAGCCGACGGGAAAGGATGTTCGAGAGCTCGGCTTCCCATATACAGCAAGCGGTGACGCTGGTGTGAAAATGGATGCAGGTGTAATTGCCAAATACATTTCACGGCTGGCCGGTGTTCCACCAAGTTCAGTTGATGAAATGCAACCTTCCGATCTGAATACTATCAGCTGGGAGATTGTGGGTTTTTTCCTCGGGAGCTCAACGCTGGACAACTCCTGAATTATTATTTTGATTGCGCCAAATATTGGCGCATCAATCCCCTTGAAATGCTCGACGAACCGTTTTCAGTGCTCGGCTTATTTGCAGAACAGGCCAATCGCATAATTCAGGAAAATAAAAATGGCTGAATTTGAACTGAAAGCCCTTATTACTGGGGTAGACAAACTCTCTCCTACATTGTCTTCAATGCAGAAGAAAATTAAAGGTTTTCAGAAGGGCGTTAAATCCAGCGGCTTGGGTGATTTTTCTGTTGGCGATCTGATTGGTGGCGGCGCATTTGCCGCCCCATTTATTGCAGGCGCGAAAGCTGCTATTGATTTTGAATCGCAGATGGCTGATGTTCGCAAAGTTGTTGATTTTGACACGCCAAAGCAGTTCGCTGAAATGGGGGATGACATCTTAAAAATGTCGGATCGCCTGCCAATGGCCGCGAACGATATTGCAAAATTGGTGGCGGCCGGCGGACAGGCTGGTATCGCGCGAGAAGATTTGAAGCAATTTGCTGAGGACGCCCTGAAAATGGGGGTCGCCTTTGACCAGTCTGCGGATCAATCTGGCGACATGATGGCGAAGTGGAGAACGTCATTTAAGATGACTCAAGAGGAAGTTGTTTCTCTTGCGGATAAAATTAACTACTTGTCGAACAATGGCGCAGCTAATGCTCAGCAAATATCTGACATCGTCACCCGTATCGGGCCACTTGGCGCGGTTGCCGGTATTGCTTCAGGTCAAATTGCTGCGTTAGGGGCAACCTTAGCTGGTGTTGGTGTTGAGCAGGAAGTTGCAGCTACAGGTATTAAGAACTTCATGCTGGCAATTACTGGTGGCTCAAAGCAGCAGCAGGAAGCATTCCAGTTCCTTGGGTTTAACTCCAAGAAGCTCGCAGCTGATATGCAAAAAGACGCCCAGGGCACAATGCTGAAGGTTTTGGAAAGTATTTCGAAACTGGATAAGGCTAGGCAGCCGAAAGCACTGAACGCGTTATTTGGCAAAGAGTCTATTGGCGCAATTGCACCGCTGCTAACTAATCTCGACCTACTGAAGAAAAACTTCAATATGGTTGGAGACTCGTCGCAGTATACCGGCTCAATGCAAAAAGAGTATGAAGCTCGTGCGGCAACAACAGCAAACCAGTTACAACTCTTACGAAATCAGGCTACGCATGCTGGTGTGGCGCTTGGTAATGCACTATTACCACAGATTAATGCTAGCGCTGCTGGGCTAATGCCTCTTATTCAGAAATCAACGGATTTTGTATCACGAAACCCAGCCATGGTTCGCGCGTTGCTTGGCGCTGCTGCTGGTTTTGTGGCGCTTCGCATCGCAGTGGCGGGAGTTAGTATGGCTCTGAAAGTTATGTCGTTCGTCGCTAGCGCTTCGCCAATAGGTTTAATTATCCGAGGTATTGCACTTGCTGCAGGGTTATTAATTGCGAACTGGGACGTTGTCGGCCCATTCTTTAAAAACATGTGGGAAGAAATATCGCCTTACTTCGCTACTGGTTGGGAGCTTTTTAAAACCGTGTTCGGCTGGACTCCCTTAGGTCTGATTATTAATAACTGGGGTCCTGTCGTGAAGTGGTTCCAGGACATGTGGGAAAAATTAAAGCCGATCATTGAATGGTTCACTGATGGCGCTAGCGATGCCAGCGTCAGTATGAATGCTTCGCCTTATGGTGCTGGTGGGTATGGAATGTATGGTTCAGGTACACCATACAAAGAGTATAATCAATACAGTATAAATAAAAGCCAGAGCAAGCCAGAAGCAACAGTGACAGTAGACTTTAAGAATGCTCCAGCCGGAATGAATGTTACCGGCACAAAGTCTTCTGGCATCGATGTAAACCATGATGTCGGTTACACAAGAATTGGGAGAACTGGAATGGGAGGGTGATCATGCTTGACCAATAAAGCCATTTGTATGATGGTTAGCGTGAATGTAAGCACTCAAAATAGGGAATGGAAATGAAATATAATTTATTAGCTGTTGGACTGCTGATGGCTTTGCCGCACTTAGCAATTGCGAAAGATGGTCTTGCCTCCTCATTTGTTAATGAGACTAAAACTGCAGCTGATGGAAATGGTGAGATAAACGCATCAATTGATATTGATTGCCCGGTAAAATCTGCTAGTGGGAAAATTGTAGTTTCGAATGTCTCCTATGATATTAATAAGTCAGTTGGAGCTTTTGTTTTTAAAGACTCAGGAGAAACTCCTGCCCAAATAACATCAATTGTTACCATGTCACCTGATGATAATTTTATGTCTGATGAAGTTATCGGTATGAGTTATATCTTTAAAATGCCAGGCGGACAGTTTTTTGTTGATATCCTAAAGAAGGGGAAGGTAAGGGCTGGTGTTAATAAAAACGGTGAATCTGGGATAAAATGGATTAACTGTAAGATAGTAAAACCTTCCTGATTTCCTCTACATTCAAATAAATCCCGCTGCGGCGGGTTTTTTTATGCCTGGAGTTTATATGGCGTGGAAAGATCGGCTGGTAGAAGCATCGTTTCGCGGTGTTCCATTCAAAACTGAGGATGAGAGTCTAACCGCTGGACGGCGTGTCGAAACACATGAATTTGTGAACCGTGATAAGCCCTATACGGAAGACCTGGGCAAAGCAACTTCAAGACCTAAATTTTCTGGGTATGTCATCGGCGATGACTGCTATGAACAACGAGACAGATTGATAGAAGCGCTTAATAAGCCGGGGCCGGGGACGCTTGTTCATCCGGCATATGGTGAGATGAGCGTCTGTGTTGACGGTGAGATCAACGTAAGCACATCAAGCAGTGAAGGGCGCATGGTGCGCTTTGATCTTCGTTTCGTTGAGGCAGGTGAACTTACTTATCCGACATCTGGGACCGCGACGGCCAACACGCTCGTTTCCTCCTGTTCTGCCCTTGATGACTGTATTAGCGATAACTTTGAACAGTTCGGCATGGATGGTTTGCCTGACTTCGCTCAGGGAGATGTGCTTGAGCGTGCCACTGGCATCCTGGACTCAGTTTCTGATTCTATGGCGATGGTCGACAGCTATGTCGCAGACGCAGCGAGACTTATGCAGGGTGATATTTCTGTTCTTCTTCCTCCTCCTTCATCAGGAAAAGGATATGTCGAAGCTATTCAGAAAGTGTGGCGTACGGCGAACAGACTATCCGGAAATGCTTCTGACGTTATGAAAATGATTAAGGGGTTCGCCGGTATTTCGTTGGGATCAGATATGGCCCCGCGAGGTATATGGAAAACAGACAGCAAAAGCACACAGAGCAGCAAGGAACAGGGGAATTATGTTGCCAGTGCAGTACGCACAACCGCCATAAGCGAAGCGGTTTACGCTGTTACAACACTGCCAACACCTGCAATAACGACAAAGGAACAAACTCAGCAGTCTTCTGGATGGCCTGCTGTGACACACCCTGCGCTGAATAACGCACCGGATGAGACGGCGGTGGTTGATGTGCCGACGTGGGATGACCTCGTTGATATCCGCGACACGCTGAATACCGCTATCGATAAAGAACTATCCCGTACTACCGATGACCGTTTGTTTCTGGCTTTGCGCCGGGTGAAGTCGGACCTTAACAACGACATAAAACACCGCCTTGTACAGACCCAAAAGACAGTTATCAGGACACCTGATGAGGTAACTCCGGCACTGGTTCTGGCAGCGACCTGGTTCGATAACGCTGCACGGGAGTCTGACATTGCCAGGCGTAATGCTGTGGCTCACCCAGGCTTTGTGCCGGTATCTCCACTGAGGGTTCCTGTACGATGAACGATAACGTAACGCTGAGGGTTAACGGACGTGAATGGGGCGGCTGGACTTCGACACGTATCGGCGCTGGCATCGAGCGGCTGGCGCGCGATTTTAGCGTTGAGATCACCCGACAATGGCCTGGTGGAGATGGAATTTCCTCATTGCAACCTCGGGTAAAAAACGGAGATAAAGCAGAAATACTGATTGGTGATGATCTGGTGGTCACTGGCTGGATTGAAGCAACGCCGGTTCGCTACGATGCGCGCTCAATTAGCGTTGGAATTAGCGGGCGCAGCCTGACTGCCGATCTGATTGATTGCGCTGCTGAGCCGACACAATTCAATGGGCAATCACTCGTTCAGGTGGCCGCTGCGCTTGCCAGACCTTTCGGTATAGCGGTTGTAAACGCTGGCGCACCGGGTGGCGCTATTCCCGGAGTACAACCCGATCACGGTGAAACAGTTATCGAAGTCCTCAACAAGATGCTTGGACAACAGCAGGCGCTGGCCTACGACGACCCTCGGGGCAGGCTTGTTATCGGCGGCATTGGTAGCACGCGCGCTAATACAGCTCTGGTGCTGGGTAAAAACGTTATTTCCTGCGATACCGAGAAAAGCATCCGTGAACGTTTTTCAACGTACCAGGTCTCGGGGCAGCGTGCCGGAAACGATGATGATTTTGGGGCTGCGACAACAACGGCGCTTCGCGCAAAAACAACAGACGCATCAATTGGCCGCTATCGTCCCATGGCAGTACAGCAGACGGGGCAGTCAACAGGAGCCAGTTGCATTGCTCGTGCTGAATTCGAGGCGCGCCAGCGAGCTGCACGTACCGATGAAACCACATACACAGTGTGGGGCTGGCGGCAGGGTGACGGTTCACTGTGGCAACCAAACCAGCGCGTTATCGTCTATGACCCCATTTGTGGTTTCAATAACCGCGAGCTGCTCATTTCTGAAGTGTCATTCACTAAAGACAACAACGGCACAATAACCGAACTACGTGTCGGGCCGCCGGATGCCTATCTGCCAGAACCTGAAAATGACAGCAAGAAGCATGGCAAAAAACGGAAAGTCAAAGAGGACCCGTTCTGATGAGCGTGATGCAAAGTCTGCAAAGGCAACTGTTAGGACTCATTGGCCGCGCTGTGGTGAAGAGTATCAACGCGGCTTCTAAGTGCCAGATGATAGATGTTGAGTTACTGGCTGGGCAGCAAAAGGCGGGCATTGAGCACCTTGAACCCTATGGCTTCACCTCTCGTGCAAAACCGGGTGCTGAGGCTGTTGTTCTGTTTCCTGATGGCGACCGTTCTCACGCCGTTGCGATCACCGTGTCTGATCGTCGCTATCGCATGAAGGGGCTCAAAACGGGGGAGGTCGCTCTCTACGATGACCAGGGACAGTCAGTCACGCTGACACGCGCCGGGATTGTTGTAGATGGTGGTGGCAAGGTGATTACGTTCAAAAACGCGCCAAAAGCCCGCTTTGAAATGCCCATCGAATCGACAGGACAGATAACGGATCTCTGTGACTCAACAGGCCAGACGATGGCTGCAATGCGTGTTGCCTACAACGGGCACAAGCATAAAGAGAACGGCAACACCACTGATGTGCCTGATACAAAAATGGAGGCGTGATGGAACTCTGGCTTACGGTAAACGGAAAACAGGTTAGCGCCAGTTCTCAACTTGACCCACTTACGCGCGCAGTGGTGATTTCGTTCTTCACTCACCGGCGCGCAGACCCTGACGACAATGCTGATGTACCGATGGGGTGGTGGGGAGATACCTGGCCGATGGTGGCCAACGATCGCTATGGGTCAAAGCTATGGCTTTTACAACGGAGCAAGCTCACAAACGCGCTGGTGAACACGGTGCGAACGTATCTCCGCGAATCCCTTCAGTGGATGCTCGATGATGGTGTTGTGTCCAGGATAGATATAGATATACAGCGAACCGGTATCAATGAACTGGGAAACAGCATTGTTCTGTGGCGCCGGGATGGTCCGGTAACAATTTCTTTTAACGATTTCTGGAGCGTGATTGCAAATGGCGGACAGTGAATTTCAGCGGCCAACGCTGGCCGAAAACATCAGCATGATCCGCACCGACCTTTTTGCCCGGCTTGACATCAATGATGAGCTTCGCCGCATGGATGAAGATGTCAGGGCCAAAGTTTATGCAGGGGCGCTGCATACGATTTATGGCTATATCGATTATCTGGCGATGAATATGCTGCCAGATCTTTGCGACGAGTCATGGCTTTATCGGCATGCGGCGATGAAACGATGTCCGAGAAAAGATGCCGTGGCCGCATCAGGTTTTATGCGATGGGATGGCGTAACGAACGGGCTCAAGGTGAGTGCAGGATCGGTCATTCAGCGTGACGACCTTGTCCAGTACGTCGCCCAGGCAGATGCAACGAGTGCTGGTGGTGTGCTTCGTGTACCCGTTGCCTGCAGCGTGACAGGTACGACCGGAAATATGGATGATGGTGAGGCGCTCTCACTGGTTACGCCGGTTAACGGACTTCCTTCTGGTGGCATGGCCGATACGATCGCTGGCGGTTTTGATATTGAAGACCTTGAGGTCTGGCGTGCACGTGTTCTGGAGCGCTACTACTGGACCCCGCAAGGCGGTGCTGACGGAGATTATATTGTCTGGGCAAAAGAAGTACCCGGTGTAACACGTGCGTGGACATACCGGCACTGGATGGGGACGGGAACAGTCGGCGTTATGATAGCCAGTAGCGACCTGATCAACCCGATTCTTGATGATGCAACAGTGGCTGCCGCTCAGGCACATATTGAACCGCTGGCCCCCGTAGCAGGTTCAGATCTCTATGTATTTAAGGGAACGCCAAAAACGGTCAATTACACCATTGACCTGAATCCGGATACTCCTGAAATACGCGCTGCAGTTGAGGCCGAGCTTCGTTCATTCCTGTTGCGTGACGGCTATCCGGAAGGAGCGCTTGAGCTGTCCCGCACAAACGAGGCGATTTCTATAGCGGCCGGTGAGTACAGCCATAAGCTGCTTTCGCCAACAGCTGATACGGCAATCGCAAAAAATGAACTGGCTGTATTGGGGGTAATAACGTGGGCGTGAGTAATGATGATTATGTCCAGTTACTGAGCGCGCTGCTTCCGCCAGGGCCGGCATGGTCAGTTGATGATGTTGCGATAAGTGGCGTAGCTCCTTCTTTGCTCAGGGTGCATCAACGTGCTGATGAACTGATGCTGGAACTTGATCCGCGCACCACAACAGAACTTATTGACCGATGGGAGCGGTGTTGCGGCCTGCCTGATGAATGCATTCCATCAGGAGCACAGACGTTACGGCAGCGACAGCAGCGACTGGATGCAAAAGTGAACCTTACCGGAGGGATCAACGAAGATTTCTACCTTCGTCAACTGGCCGCACTGGGGAAGCCCGGAGCCACTATCACGCGCTATAACAAGGGACCCTTCAAGTGTACGTCATCGTGTATGGATGCGACCTATTCGACTGAATGGCGTTACTACTGGCAGGTAAATATGCCTGCTTCAACAGACACCACCTGGATGACCTGCACAGACAATTGTGAAACACCGATTCGTTACTGGGGTGATACGGTAGCTGAATGCGTGATCAATAAACTCTGCCCGTCCCATACCTACGTAATATTCAAATATCCGTAACCGGAGACATTATGCATCGTATTGACACATCTACTGCGCAGAAAGATAAATTCGGCGCGGGTAAAAATGGTTTCACGCGTGGAAACCCACAGACAGGAACGCCAGCCACAGACCTGGATGACGATTATTTTGATATGTTGCAGGAAGAACTGGCAGGAGTGGTAGAAGCAACTGGCGTTAATCTGGACAAATCAAAACATAACCAGTTACTGACAGCCCTGAAGGCACTGCTGTTAAGCCGCGCACATCCTTTTGCAGATATCAAAGCAGACGGACCAGCAGCAATTGCAGAGGCTCTCTCAAACCTTGGTTTGGGAGCAGGAGCGCCCGCAATAGGAATTCCGTTCTTCTGGCCGTCTGCGGTGATGCCTAATACGGTGATAGATGAATGGTCAGATATGGTGTTTTTGAAATTCAATAACTCGACATTTTCAGCGACAACATATCCCAAATTAGCGCTGATTTATCCCGGTCTGAAACTGACTGAGCATCGTGGTGAATTTATCCGTATCTGGGATGATGGTCGAGGGGTGGATAGTGGACGAGCACTTCTGTCAGCACAGGATGCATCCGCAATTAACCTCTTACTGGGTGAAAATGCTAACCAGCCTGGTCTGGGTCAAATCTCCGTTTCAAACGATGATGGAC